>JASHTT010000366.1 GCA_030040415.1 Streptosporangiaceae bacterium
AGAATCCGTCCAAGGTCTGAACATCTTCGCGGGGAGATCGAGGGAATGCAGCAATACAGCAATCTCCGCGATCCTCGTCATCCACGACCGAGGTTCCGCCGGATTGAGGTGAACATGCCCCGGCAACCGTGTCATCAGCAACGATGGCGCGCCCCCCGTCGAAGCACCAGCAACATCAGAAGCCAGGATGCTCGGAACCGGGAGCCCGCTTCCCGCCACCACACCAAGGCTGGCGATCTCCTGCTCCAAGGCTCCCTGCAGGCCAAGCCCGCCCGGGTACTGCCGCAGTACAACGAACGTCCGCATTCCACGTCGCTCGACAGTCAGCCGATTCACGGCAGAGCAGACGCCACCGGTCAACCGGCGATAGCCAACGACGCGACTGCCCCGACCCATTGACGCCCCAACCCAGGCGAGAGTCTCCACGGAGGGCCGACGCTGCCTGAACCCACCATCCCTCCAGTCGCCGTCGGTCATGAGCGCGAGGCTATTCGTCAGGGGCCTGCGGCGATAGGGGTTTACTAGCCCGCCGGAGCCAGTGACCCGGCTGCTGGATGGCCGTCACCATCTCCAACGGTTCGCGATGGATCAGGCGGGTGAGGTGGACTAGCTTTGCCCCGACCATCGTGTCCAGTGCTGCGGCCTCGAAGGGGAGGCGGGGAAGTCAGTGGGCACGATCCCAGGCACTGTGGCAGGTTCAGTCATGCGGTGACTTGGGTACTTGGGTACTATGGTTGCTGTTACTAGTGGAGGGTTTCATGACTTCACCACTGAAGATCGATGAGCGGACTGACGAGCTGGCCAGCCACGCCGCGCACTTCCTTGGCATGACCAAGAAGCAGTACGTGGCCGAGGCCGTCGCCTTATACACCGACCACCGCCGGGCCGAGATCGAACGGGGCGTAAAGGCCGCACTGGCGTCCCTGGACGGCAGCCGCGAGGCCGAGGTGCGGCTGCTGAGCGGGCTCAGCGCGGAGCGGGTTGAGGAACTTGGCGGAGCCGGGTGAGCGAGCTGCCTGGCGCAGTGCGGCCGACGGTCCGGTGCGCGCGCGAGGATCTCGGTTACCCCAAGCTGCCGCCGGCAACGTTACCGCTGGACCGGCTGGACGCTCCGGTGCTGCGCAAGGCGCAGGAGGTGTGCCGGACCGACCCGCCATCGACAGGGCGGATCGCCAGCATCGACGACCGGGTGCTATGGAAAGTCAAGATCGAGCGGTGGCGCGGCGCGGTGTGGTGCGGTCTGCCGCGGCGCTGGCTGGTCGCCGCCGGTCGCCGCGAGGCAGGCTCGCCCGACGACTTCTACGCTGACCTGGCCGACAAGGGCCGCCGGTGGCGCGCCGAGCACAACCGGGCCGCCGTCCAGCCGGTCACCACCGACACTCTGATCAACCGGCTGCTCCCCGCAGCCGACGATGAGGACCGGATCATCCTTGAGCAGGCCGCAGCCGCCGTGGACGAGATCCGCACCGTAGTCGCCGACCTGGTCCTGTCCTCTGCCAGGACCAGCGCGGAGCAATCCGACGAGGCAGGCGGCTGCGCCATCGCGGTGCTCGTGCGGCGCACCGAGCACGAGGTCTACATCGGGATCCGGATCAGCGGACCCGTTCGGGAGAACGTCACCGCGGTGATCCTGGACGCCGTCCCCGCCGTCGCCGACCCTACCGGATGGTTCCTGGACGTCATGCCCGGCCGGTCAGCAACCCCAGGCGAACTGGTCTGGTCCAACCTGCTCGACCGCGCCGTGCTGGACCACCTCACTAGCGGATCCGCTGCAAGCTGAAGGCGCTATGACTGCGCCTTACTAGCCATCAGGGTCGGCGGTCAGCTGCCGGTGCACTGCTGGCTGGCGTACACCAGGCCGACGCGAAGTGCAATATTGTGCCCTCGCGCCGTTGCCTGGTGGCGCGAGTCATGGACGGCCTGGTTGACGGTCGTCTGGTGGAGACCGCGGTAGCCAACTGTTTGCTGGCCGGTAGCAGCCCCGATCTGCACTCCTGCGTCGCTGGGGAGGGCAGAGGGGTCAATGACAAAGATGCTGTTCGCGGATCCCGCAGCATTCTGAGCTTGGTAGATGCTGTTGAAGAGGGCCTGGGTCATCGGGTAAGGCCGACACGACGGGTCGTGCTGCGTGGTGGAAGTGACGCTGGCGGAAACGCCGTCGGCGCGCAGCGTACTTTGCAGCCCGGCCGGATCGCTGAGCTGGCGGATGGTGACCTTGATATCGCCGCCGGATTGCCTGGCCACCGTCCAGGCCGCCAGCCTGGCGGCGCGCGGATGGCTCGCCGTGTGGCCGGGGCTGGCCGCGTGGCCGGATGACGCCAGCGCGGTCACGGCAAGGGCCGTCCCTGCGAAGACGGCCATTGCTCCGGTAAGGCCGGCGAGCCTGTGCAACCTGCGCCTGGCGTGGCCGTTCCGCGCGATGACGTCCGGCGGCGTGTTCATGCGGACCCCGGAGAGTGAGTCCCTGGCCGTGGTGAGTGAGTCTCGCACCACGGCCACCGTGTCGGCGGCTTTCATATGCTGATCTCCTGACTGTCGCGACTGGGGATCGCGGCCCGCAGCGTTGCGACCGCTTTGTGCAGGTGGGCACCGACGGTTCCCGGAGCTATGCCGAGGACCCTGGCCGTGGTCTCGGTGTCGAGGTCCAGTAGCAGTCTCAGCGCGACGACTTCTCGCTGACGTGCAGGCAGCTGCCACAGCGCGGCCAGCAGGTCGCCGCTGACAGCTGCGGCTTGCTCGGCGGGTATCGCGACGTCGTGGTTGCCGAGGGCGACCTCATGCCGACGGCGGCGCCACCACGAGACGTGCGTGTTCAGCGCGGTGCGCACTACCCATGCCCGCGGCACTTCCAATTCGCGCACCTTCCGCCAGGACATCCACGCCCTGGTGTACGCCTCCGCGACCAGGTCGTGGGCCAGGTCCCTGTCACCAACGTTGAGCAGCACGATCCGCAGGCATTCGTCGCGGGAGGACTCATAGAACTCGGCGAACTCCGTCGGCCCTTGCTCCATGCCCCTTACACGCATCACGAGGCCGATTCCTTTATCCGCGATGCGCGGTCGGCTGGTGGGCTGCGGTGTGGGCGATCGGGGACCGCCTCGTCTTGAGCATTCATTCAGCTGGCCTCGGCTTTTGTCCTTAAGGTTCTCCTATGACCGATAACACTACGAACAAGGAGAGCACCGACGCAGGCTCCGCGTCCGCGCTCGTTGCTTTCGACTCCCCGGACGAACAAGCCGATCTTCTGGAAGAAGAAGAAGACCTCACCGAGGTCGACGATCTTGACGAAGACCCGGCCGAGACGGACGACAATGGCTCGCGCAGGGCCGGACTTCTGGGCGCCGGTGCAGTGAGCGGAGGCTTTGGTTTCGCCGGCCTGGCCTTGGCTGTCGTCTCGCTTACGACGAACTGGACCAGCAACGTCGCGATCAGCCACAGCCAGTACAGCGCTGAAGTGCACGCCCCGAGTTCCGGCATGACGGCTCAGCAAGAACTGAACATGTATGCAAGCGGCTGGCACACCCAGGGCTGGTGGGCGCTCGTTTTCGCGGCCGCGGCTGTGCTGTTTGGCGTCGGTGCACTGTTCTTGCCTAGGGTCCTGCACAGCGATGACACTCCGGGCTGGGCCAAGGCCGCCTCAACCGGCGCGATCATCGTAGGTCTGGTCGGTGCGCTGCTCGCGGTCCTCACCATTGTCGGGGTGTTCGGCGGGCACCTGACGGCTCCGGTCTCGGCAGGCTGAGCCGGGCTCGCTACTAAGCCGCACAGGAAGCGCCGGGGAAGCACGACGGGCTGAGCTTTGGGCGGCTAACGAGCCGCCCCTTCCCTGGCTGGCTGGGCCTTCGGGCAACCAAATTAGATGCCGGCTCCTTCTAGGTAGCATGATGGCGTCCCCGCCCGAAGGACTCCGCTCATGAGCCCGGGCCACGATGTCGAGTTCACCGAGTACATGTCGGCGCGCATGCCAGCGCTGCGACGCCTCGCCCGGCTCCTGTGCCAGGACTGGTACCTGGCGGATGACCTGCTACAGGCCACGATGACCAAGGCCTACGTGCACTGGTCCAGGGCTGTCAGCGCCGACAACACCGACGCCTACGTGCGCGCGATCCTCGTGCGCGAGTTCGTCCAGGAACGGCGCAGCGGCTGGGTGCGGCGGGTAAGGCTCGCAGGCCGCCCGATCGAGACCGCTGCTGAGGTGCTCGATCACGAGGGCGCTCTTGACCTCAGGGCGGCGGTCGCCGCGCTGCCACCTCGGCAGCGGGCAGTCCTTGTGCTCCGGTATTTCTGTGATCTCAACGTCGACCAGGCGGCTCGCGCCCTCGAATGCACGCCCGGCACGGTGAAGAGCCAGACCGCCAAGGCGCTGAGCGCGCTGCGCGAATCGGTCGGACTCGCCTACGACCGCGACCGCGACAAGCCACGGGAGGTGGCCGAAAGTGCTTGAGCACGCAATCGCCGAACTGTTCGGCCAGCAGGCCGCCGAGGACCCTCCGCCGACCCGCGCGAGCGTGACAGCGGCAGCTCGCCGAGGCCGCAGCCGCCGCCGGCGGCGCCAGGCAGCAATCGCGGCGTCGCCTGCACTGGCCGCCGGAGCGGTTCTCGCGATCGCCTTCGGGGGGATCATCCCGGCTGGCGCGTTGCACCCGCAGACCGCCCCGACCAAACCTGCTGGTTCCGCTTCGCAGGCCCCCCGGCTCTTCAATCCGCTGCGGTCGTACGCGTCGCCTGGCTGGCTTCCGGCTCGCCAGTCTGCCAGCCACTTTGTGGCTCAATTCAGTCGGCTGGAGGATCAGTACTCCGGTCTAACCGGCGTAGGACTCACTTTTTACGCCCGGGGGGTGTGCAGGCTTTCCAGCCGCTCGTTTGCGTGCGGCTGGCCGCGCGATCCGGCAGCACCGCAACTTAGCTTGCCACGAGTCGACCTCGGCCGTCCGATCGGCGATCTCAGCGGGCACGCAGCGTACTGGAGACTCTCCTCTGGACCCGGCATTGGCACTCTCACCTGGCAGTACGCGACGGGCGGCTGGGCGATGGTCAGAGTACCGGACCTCCGGGACGCTCTGCGGATGGTTCGCAGCTTGCGCTTCGGCAAGGCGGCCGGCCCGTCGGCGGCGTTCGCATTCCAGCTGACTGCCGTACCTGCCGACTGGCGGGTGAACTCGGTGACTACGCAGGTGGACGATGGAGTGCGGTACGCCTCTTCGTTCAGCATCAGCGCCGGGCTCGTCGACACGACTCTCGGGCTGGTCACTTCGCCACGTCAGGTGGTGATGGTCGAAACGGGCCCGGAATACGGCAGCTCCTGCGAGTCATATTTTCGCCATGCCGCATACCGGCGGCAGCTCGTCGAGGGCAACGAGGCCTTCGTGTTGCTGCGGCCGCAGGCCTGGGACAGCGGGGCCAAGTCCGGGCTCTGCACGGTCGTAGACGGGGTCCTAGCCTCGGTGATCACGGACGGTCGGTCTGGGCAGTCCGCTACGGATCTGCTTGCTCACCACATGCGCTTCCTTGGGCCCGATCCCGCGAACTGGACAACCAGGCCGGTGGTCAGGTCTTGAGTAGGACCGGATTGAACCAGCCGGGGCTGCCCTCCCCGACCGCGCGAGGAACCGACGCTGGCCGGACGCCCGGGCACTAATTGGGCAACCGACGTCACCTTTCGTGGGTGGTCCGATTCCTCGCGGAAGCGGGCAGGCTACAAAGGACTGCTCCCGACGTCTGCTTGAGCGAGGGTAGCCGGGGGCAGGAGCAAGGCAAGGTAGCGGCCGGTGGGCTAACGGGAGGCAAAAGTGGAGTGGATTTTCGGAATTATCTACTTTGTACTTCTGATCACACTTGGCGTTATTTCGCTGCGGAAGGGCCACTGGGTCATGTTCATCCTCGGCCTGTTTATCCCGCTGTTCTGGTTCATCGGAGCGCTAATACCGCGTGTGGCCAGAAGGTAGACGGATCGGGACCTGCCTGGGCGGTGCCTGGGCGCTAACCCAACTGATCGCGGCGGCGCGTGAGGCGCGCGTTCTCGGCGGTGTTGCCCGCTAGCTCGATGGCTTTGTCGTAGGCCGCGCGCGAATCCGCACTGCGGCCCAGCCGGCGCAGCAGCTCGGCGCGGGCTGCGTGGTAAGCGTGATAGTCGGCCAGCCTGTCCTGGAGGCGGCTGATCGCCGCCAGTGCCACCTCCGGTCCATCAAGCTCGCCGACCGCGATGGCCCGGTTCAGCGCGATGATCGGCGAGGGGTCGACGCGGAGAAGCTGGTCGTAGAGGGCGACGACCTGCGACCAGTCGGTGTCGCGTATATCGCGGGCCGAGGTGTGCACGGCGTTGATCGCTGCGAGCACCTGATAACGGCCCGGAGCCTCCCGGGCGGCTAGGCGCTCGCGCACTAGCCGGTGACCCTCGGCGATCAGCGCGGAGTCCCATGCCCCGCGATCCTGCTCGTCGAGGGTGACCAGTTCGCCGCTCGCCGAAACCCGGGCAGTGCGGCGGGCCTCGATCAGGAGCATCAGCGCCAGCAGGCCGGCCACTTCGCCGTCATCCGGCATGAGGCCACGGATGAGACGAGTGAGCCGGATCGCCTCGGCTGTCAGGTCGTGCCGTACGGGATCGGTCCCAGGTCCAGTCGCGAGGTAGCCCTCGTTGAAGACGAGGAAGAGCACGGCGAGTACGCCGGTGACACGTGCGGGGAGATCCTCCTCAGACGGCACCCGATAAGGAATGCGAGCCGCCTTGATCTTGGCCTTCGCGCGGGTGATCCGCCTTTCCATGGCGGTCTCCTGCACCAGGAAGGCGCGGGCGATCTCGGGCACGGTCAGACCACCCACCATGCGCAGCGTCAGCGCCACGCGGGTCTCCATCGCTAGCGCCGGATGGCAGCACGTGAAGATCAGCCGGAGCCGCTCGTCGTCGATGGCGCCAAGGGGCTCGGGCGGGTCGTCGTCGTACAACATCCGAGCTTCCTTCTGCTTGTCGCCGCGCTTGCTCTCGCGCCGGATGCGGTCGATGGCCTTGCGGTTGGCGGAAGTGGTCAGCCACGCACCGGGATTGGGAGGTACTCCGTCGGCCGGCCACCGCTCGACGGCGGTCGCAAACGCCTCCGCCGCCGCGTCCTCGGCGACATCGAGGTCGCCAAAGCGCCTAGCGAGGGAGGCGACCACGCGCGCCCACTCCTCGTGGTGCGCCTCCGTGATCGCCTCCCGGACGTCGACGCTGTTCACAGGAACGGCCGCACCTCGACCCTCCGGTTGCAGGCCTTCGACCCGTCGCTGGCGAGCTTGAGCGCCACGTCGAGGTCGGCGGCCTTGATGACCCAGAAGCCGGCGAGATACTCCTTGGACTCCACGTAGGGCCCGTCGGTGAACAACGCTTCCGCGCCTCGGTTGTCGATGACAGTGGCCGTACTCGGCGCCGCGAGGCCGCCAGCGAAGACCCAGTGACCCTCCGCCTCAAGCCGGTCGTTGAAGGCGTCGGTGGCCGCCATCTCGTCCGGGGTAGCGAGGCTTGGGCTGTTGTGGATCACGGAAACCAGATAGTGCATTTGGATCATCTCCTGTGGTTCGGGCACCCTTCCTCGGCTGCCTGTCACCCCTGCTACGAACGCCTTTGCCCCGATCCGACAGCGTCCCGCAGACTTCTTTGCCG
>JASHTT010000367.1 GCA_030040415.1 Streptosporangiaceae bacterium
GCGGTGAATTCAAGATCACCTGGGTGCAGGCTTACCTGGCGCTCGCTGTCCTGCGCAAGGAGCGAGCGGCTCAGCTCGCGCCGGCCGGAGCGGCCAAGTGCCCGCCGAACACCCCGGCAACGGTGAGGACCGCGAGGATCGCGCCGACCAGACCCACGATGATCGCGCTGGCCGCGGCGGCCTTGGCCCAGCCCGGGGTGCCGCCGCTGCGCAGCACCCTCGGCAGGACCAGCGCACCGCCGCCGAACAGCACGGCCGCGGCGGCGAAAACCAGCGCCCACCAGCCCTGGGTGTGCCAGCCGTTTGCATACATGTTCAGTTCCTGCTGAACCGTCAGGCCAGAGCTTGGGGCATGCATTTCTTCGCTGTACTGGCCATGACTGATCACGACGCCGCTGGTCCAGTTCGTCGTAAGGGACACGACCGCCAGCGCCAGGCCGGCGAAGCCGAAGCCTCCGCTCACCGCGCCAGTGCCCAGAACGCCGTCTCCGCCCGAGTGGTCGATCTCGGTGAGCTCTTCTCCCGAAAGATCATCGATCTCGAGCTCTTCTCCCGAAAGATCGGCTTGTTCGTCCGCGGAGTCGAAGACGATGAGCGCGGACGCGGAGTCGTCGTCCGCCCCGCCCTTGTTCATGGTGTTATCGGTCATACGCCGCACATTAGGGACAAAAGCTGAAAGCGAGGTGAAGGAACGCTCAAAGATCGACGGTCTGCCCGATCCTCCGCATCGCACCCCCACAGGACAGCCGGCATGCCGGCCGGCCATCCACGGTGGTCGTCAGCGGCGCGTGCGGCGCCCGCGGGCCCGTAGCCGGCACCTGCGTTCTAGCAGAGTCAGCGGCACTGCGACGATGACGCCGGCCGCTAGGGGCAGCGCCGGGTCGCCGGGCACCACCCGCAGTTGCGCAGAATTGACGGCTGACCGGCCTGCCGCGGATCGACTAGCCATAAGGGGCTGCGCGGCGGACAGCCCGGCCTGTCCGAATGTGGCCGGAACCCATAGCACCCTGAACCTGCTCGGCGGCCAGATCACCAGGAACGCGCGGCCGATCACTTTGTTCTCGGGGATCGTGCCGTCCCGATCCCAGGGTTCGCAGACGGCACCGGCGATCTGGCAGTCGTGGAACCTGGAATCGGCTGAGTCCTCGCGGTTGTCACCCATTACCCACAGCCGGCCAGGCGGCACCACGATGCTGAACTTCACCGTGGACGGTGCACTGCCAGGGTAGAGGTAGGAGCTCTCGTGCAGCGGGATGCCATTGACGGTAAGCAGGCCCTGGGCGTTGCAGCACTGGACATGATCGCCTGGCACGCCGATAACGCGCTTGATGTAGTCGGTCTGGCCGGGGTCGCCGCCGAACAGGCCACGGACATTGCGGTAGACCCTGACCAGCGGATTGCTGTCCGTCGCGGCCGGCGGATTCCATGAGCCCGTTCCGTTGAACACGATGATGTCGCCCCGGTGGATCTGGCTGAGGTGCCCGACCAGCTTGTCCACCAGCACCTTGTCGTTGACCAGAAGCGTGTTCTCCATCGACTGGGACGGGATGACGAAGGGCTGCACGAGGTAGGTCTTGACGGTAAGAGCTATGACGAGAGCCATCGCCACGAGCACCACGGTTTCGACCAGCCAGGACCGGCTTGGCCGCCTGCCGCGCGGCTCATGCTGGTGCTCGGCAGCGTCGACGGGCCCGGCTGGGTCGCCGTCAGCAGGACCGGCCATGCCCGGGCTGCGGGATGAGCGCCTCCGGGCGGCCAGCAGGCACGATCGCGCCTCGAAGAGGCTCGGCTGCACCCGGCCGGCAATGCGCACGTGCGTGCGCATGGCTCGTGCTGGCAGCCCTGGCCGGCGCCGTCGGGGCCAGCAGCGCGGCGGAGATGCTCAGCAGGCAGACCGCGATCAGCGCGTAGGCCACCGCGCCAAACCGCCGACCCGGGCACGGCACAAGCCGCTCCCGCGCCGCCCCGACCAGGTAGCTGCAGGCAATCGAGCCCGCCGGGGTTCCATCATGAATGAGCAGTGCGGCCAGGTCGGCAGCCTCGCTGCCGTGCCGTCGCCGCCACTCGGCCGGATAGCACCGCAGCGAAGCCCCGACCAGCCAACTCGCTCCTGGGTTGGCCATCAGATGCCGCCCAGTTGCAGCCGCCGTCGCCCGGCCGCGCTGACTCGCTCAAGCGAGTCGAGGTGCTCGCGAAGCGCCGCCGCCCCGGGCGCGGTGATGCGGTAAGGATGGCGCCGGTCCTCGGCGGGCAGCGACTCGATCAGGCCGAGCCGCTCAAGTCGGTCCAGCGCGCCATAGAGCGTGCCGGGCCCGAGTTCGACACCCGCGAGTTCCTTGATGTCCTGGATCAGCGCGTAACCGTGCTTGGGGCCGTCCGCAAGGCTGACCAGAATCAGTACTGACGCCTCGCCGACTCTCCTCAGCACGTTCTGCCCGGGACTGCCCTCTGGTCTGCTCACGGCACCCGCGCTTCTAATACGTTGGCCAATATATCAGTCAACGTAGCATTAGGCGCCGACGCTAGCAACACGGAACAGGAGGCAGCCGAGCGAGCCTGTTCGCGTTGCAGGACGGCAGTGGCACGAAAGTGGTTGCCGTCCACGCCAGATCCCACAGCCGTGATCCCGGCCCAGAGCCAACCCAATCGATGAACACCCAGCGATCGTCGTCGCAGACCAGGTTCCAGGGGCCAGGTCGTGACGACAGGTAAGGTCACTGCGGCCGGCCGGAACATAGACGCGCCAGATGGCATCTGGCGGCGGCGTGACAGAAGCCAGTGGCACCTGGTCTGAGCACAGCACCTGGCCGAGCAGGGATACCGCCACGCGGTAAACAGGCGTTGCGTTCAGACGTACGTTGTGTCTGTGACGGTGTTCGCATTGTGGAGCGCACCACGAACACGATCGACGGCGTTCCTCCGCTCGATGGTCGAGCGCGGCGACATGACAGTGCTCCACGAGCCGTTCTGCAAGTTAAGGGACTTCGGCGAGACGGACGCAGGAGCCCGGACCTTCGATTCGTCGCGGGCGCTTCTTGACTGGCTGCTCGACGACACGCATGACATGCGCGTGTTCTTGAAAGACCACCCCCCGACCTACTACCTCCCCGACGTGCTCGCCAACCGGCGCTTTCTCGCGGAGATCCGCCATGC
>JASHTT010000368.1 GCA_030040415.1 Streptosporangiaceae bacterium
CGGGGTCGGGTTCGGTGAGGCGGCAGGATCCGCGCGACACCCCAGCCGATCCGGTCAGGGTGGCCGAGCAGGACCGGTTCCGGCTGCGGACGATGACAGTCCCGGCCGGGCTTTTGGCGCCGCGGCGGGCCTGGAAGCTGGTGACCTGGACGTGCACTTGGACGGGCTGGCCGGCGGCCGCGGTGGCCGGTGCGGAAGTGATCGTCGTGCTGGTCACGCCCGGCGCGGCGCCGACCTGGAGGTCGCCGCCCGGTGCGGAGTTGAGTGCCATGCAGAAACTGATGGTGGGGCACGACACCGCGTTGTCTGCTGCCGGGCCGGGACTTTGCCGCCAACTCCACGGATCGGCCGGGTCGGCGGAGGTCAGCATCTCGCCGTCATCCGGGAACGCGAAGCACTCCGAGCTGTCGGGGCAGACCAGATTGTCGAGAACACTGCCGGACGGCGTCATGCGCCACGCACCGGTGGTCGGACTGGTGGAAGTCCACTGCACGTTCACCTCCTGGCCCTTGTTGTTGTTGGTCGTCCCACCGCCTACGCACACCGAAGTGCCAGCGCAGGCGAGGCTGTAGAGGTTGTACGCCTCGTCGTGGGGTTTAGTCCATGCCGAGGCGCCTCCAGTCGGGTCGGTCGACGTGTAGACGTACGGATTGTCGGCGACCGCGCATAGCCGACTGCTGGGGCAGGTCAGCGGGACAGGGTATCCGCCCTGCAGTTGGATGAGGTTCCACGCCGACGCGCCGTCGGCTGGATGACCTGAGGTCAGGATTCCGTAGTAGCCGCCGACGATGCACAGCGAGGTCGTCGGGCAAGTTGCGGTGCTCACCTCCTCAATAGGGCCGAGCTCAGGCGTACTGGCCCGGCGCCACGCGGATGCGCCGCCTGTGGGGTCGGTGGAGGTGAAGATTTCTTCGAAGCCGCCGACGAGGCAGAACGACGGACGCGGACAGGTGATGGAAGCCAGCGGTGTCGTCCCGTCGATGTCAGTCGCCGTCCAGGTGGCGGGGCCGCCTGCCGGATCATCTGACGTCAGGACGTTGCCATCGTTGTCGACGGCGGCGCAGAAGCTGGCCGATGGGCAGCTCACATCCATGACCTCGGGATGCGTGGCGGCGACGGCCCGGTTGGCCCAGGCCGGCGGGGTGGCCTGAGGATTGGTGGTGAAGGACTCCTCGCTGCCGCCGACGGTGACGCACATGGACCGCGACGCGCAGCTAGTCGCCGCGCCCTCGGACGACACGCGGGCCGCGTGCCACCGCGACGGGCCGCCGGTCGGGTCAGTGGAAGTGAACATGGCCGATGCGCCTGCTAGCAGGCCTTGGGCGACGCATAGCGTGGCGGACCGGCACGTGAGCAACTGGCCGTACCGTTGCTCGTCCACCCCGGCAGGGAAAGCTGCCGAGTGCCACGCCGCAGCACCGCCAGCTGGGTCGGTGGAGTACAGCACCCGTCTCTGGCCGTCTTCCGCCATGCAGAAAGACGCCTGCGGGCAGGTCAGCTGGAACATCACCAGAGGGCTGGCGACCTTCCTCGTCACCCATGCTGACGGGCCGCCGGCCGGATCCTTGGAGGTCAGCACCTCCCCGTCCCGGTCGTTGTCGGTGGCGACGCAGAACGTCGCCGTCGGGCAGGCCAGGCCGGTGAGGCCGGAACCGGTATGGGTGGTGAAGTACTTCCAGGTCGGTGACTTGGCGGTCGGGTCGGTAGAGACGATGAGGCGCCCATGCAAGCCGCCTGCCACGCACAGCCGCGTGCTAGGGCAGGACAGGTACTTGTACTGCGAAGCCAGGGACGAATTGACATCAGACGCGGCCCACGCGTTGCTCCCCCCGGTTGGGTCGGTCGAGGTGTAGATGGTGTCAGCCGCCAGTGCCGCGCAGAACGTCGCAGTCGGGCAGTCCAGCTTGCCAATGCCGTAGACGGATGTGATCCGCCACGGCTTAGAGCCCGTCGGGTGTGTGGACGTCAGCACAATGTTGTCCGAGGCAGTGGCCACGCACAGGCCGGCACTCGGACAGGACACCGAGTCCAGGTTAATGTTCCCGTCGGGAATCACGACGCGATCCACGTGCTGGAAGGAACTCCAGGCAAGGTTCGGGCCGGATGCGGCGACCGCAACTCCCGCGGGCATTGCGATCAGCCCTACGGGTACTGCGAGCACGAGCGCGATCAGCGCCATCTGCAGCCTCCGGGTTGCACGCTTGCCCGTCAGGTCAGTCCCTGCTGGCACTTCTGGTCCCCCTTGTTGTTGTGCCGCCGGCGTTTGGCTACTTGCTCACGGTGAGCTTGACGGCTGGTGAGTGGTACGGCTTGACCGTGGTGCTGCCGTCGTAGTACTGCGGCTGCACTGTGATGGTGATCTTCTCGTCCCGCTCCTGCCGGTAGCTGACGTGGCTGGCCGACAGGCTCAGCGCGGTCTTGGACGTGGCCCGGGCGACCTTGAGCAGCTTGCTGGCGCTGGTGCTGCCGGAGAAGCCGTCCCGGCCTGCGTAGCTGGCCGACAGGTGGTAGCTGCCGGGGTCGGGTTCGGTGAGGCGGCAGGATCCGCGCGACACCCCGGCTGATCCGGTCAGGGTGGCCGAGCAGGACCGGTCCCGGCTGCGGACGATGACAGTCCCGGCCGGGCTTTTGGCGCCGCGGCGGGCCTGGAAGCTGGTCACCTGGACGTGCACCTGGACAGGCTGGCCGGCGACCGCGGTGGCCGGCGCGGAAGTGATCGTCGTGCTGGTCACGCCCGGCGCGGCGCCGACCTGGAGGTCGCCGCCAGGTGCGGAGTTGAGTGCCATGCAGAAACTAGTGGTGGGGCACGACACCGCGTTGTCTGCTGCCGGGCCGGGACCTTGCCGCCAGCTCCACGGATCGGCCGGGTCGGCGGAGGTCAGCATCTCGCCGTCATCCGGGAACGCGAAGCACT
>JASHTT010000369.1 GCA_030040415.1 Streptosporangiaceae bacterium
AGAACCCGGGCAACCGAGTAATGCCGGATGGTAGCTGTGTTCAGCCTCGTGATCGACCGAACACGGCTCCGCCTCGACCTGCAAACTTGGCTTGGACCAGGCTGGATCTTTCCGAGGTCATCACTCAAGGCATTGCCGACTGGCACCGAAACTCGACGCACCGCAAGCACCTACAACGCGAGAGGCGGACCAACGCACCGTCGAAGAAACACACCGGGCAGCTGCGGCGCCGAACCGCGCGCTGGCACTACTCAGCCCCCACCTGGAGGCCCCAGGCAGCAGCGTGGCGGGCAAATACGCCTTTTGCAAGGTCGTTTGAGAACCTCGGACAACATCGGACACTGCTCAGCGCTGGTCAGCCGCAGGCCGCGCATGAACGTGAGGGCTGGCTGCTAGCAGCAGCGGGCGGCAGGATGCTCGACTATCTCGGAGGCAGCCACAGGGCTGCATCCGGAAAGCGTGCGACAGAGGTCGCGCGGGAGCGAGGACATCAATCGCAGCACGGTAAGTAGATGGGGAGACGCCGAAGACTCCCGCTGGGACGTCGGGCACGAGTCTCTCAAACCTGTCGC
This sequence comes from Streptosporangiaceae bacterium, assembly GCA_030040415.1. Taxonomy (GTDB): domain Bacteria; phylum Actinomycetota; class Actinomycetes; order Streptosporangiales; family Streptosporangiaceae; genus JAJYUU01. The sequence goes on from JASHTT010000369.1 coordinate 573, forward strand.
CCGCCACCTGCTCATACCCGGCTGCTTTAAGCCAGTCCGCGAGATCAAGGTCACGCAGGACAAGCGGCGGCACTCCGAGATCGGCGTCCAAGGTTTCGCGGTAAAGGCTGGCACCGAGGTCCCATCGGGCGGCGAGCGCAGTCACCATGAGTCCGCTGATCATGCGGTACTCCGTGGTGCGCGTGCTCAGTACGCGGGCTATGTCGGCGAGAGCTACGTAGCTCAGGTCGTCGGCCACGGACCCGGCTGCCAGCACAATGCGGTTCAGCGGCCCAGCAGCCATTGCCGTAGCTTTCCAGCGGCCTCGGCGCGGTCGGCTCCGCCTAGATCGTGCAGATCCCAGATCATCTGGACCGGATCGGCGAGCGGGATCCTGGCGCCTTTGAGTTCTGCGGTGAGTTCCTTAACCGGGAACACAGACTGGTCGACGGGGCATCCTGATGATGACGTTGGCATCGGCAATCCCGCCGGCCTCGACGCTCTCCAGATCATCGGCATCCAACGCCCCGCTGGTGTACACGATGAGCGAGGTGGGGCCGCGCCAGGGCGGGGTCATAGTCGGCGGGGTTGCCTTCGAGAGCGAAGGCGATCGCCGACGGGCAGCCCTGCTCGGCCTCGTGACGTGGGCAGTCCGCGTCCGTTATGTGCAAGGCCGGCACGCGATAGTGCGCAGGTGCCGGCCTCGTCGTTGATGAACGGCGGAACGCCGAATATTTGCTTGCTTCGCTGGAGGGACTGATTGCAGCCGGGCCCGGCCACTGGGCTGTGGCGTGCTCTGCGCCGGAAAGGGAGCAGCGCTCCTAGCGCAGGACTGGGGGCCGTTCTAGCTGGGATTTCTCGATCGCTTAGCCCGCTAGCCAGCGTGAGTCGGGACTTCGGGCCCTAGCGTGCGCCGGATTGCCGTTCCTGCTTGCCCGGTGCTAGCCAACGGCAATCGCGATGGGCTTGTCGGCGGCGCTGACCAGCTGGCTCCATGCGCCGCCGTCAACCCGGTAGAACGCGCCGTCCTTGTCGATGACGCCCATCGCGTTGCCGCTGACCGAGATCGCGGTGGGCTTGTCGGCGGCGCTGACCAGCTGGCTCCATGCGCCGCCGTCAACCCGGTAGAACGCGCCGTCCTTGTCGATCACGCCCATCGCGCTGCCGGGCGCGTGGATCACGCCGATGACTGGATAAGTCCAGCTGCCGGAGTTGGGGATGGTGAGATTACCGTCGGACAAGGTCGCGGAAGTCGTAACGGTGGCGCCGTTCTGGCTGACCAGATCGATGTTGCCGCCGGAGACCGTGTTCACGACCAGGACGTGGCCGTCGGGTACGAACGACGAGCCGTCATAGACGTTGACACTGACCACGTCGCCTGGCGCCAGGTAGCTAATCGAGCCGTTCGGCTGTTTACTCAGCGACGCGGGCGCCTCGTCGTACATCGAGTCACGCGCTGTCGGCGAGCTGCGGCCGCCGTTGCCTGGCCAGGTCGCCGCGATCCATCCTCGGGTGACGTAGAGCCGGTTCACCAGCTCCGTGCACTGCCACTCGTAACCGGTCTTGACGCCGTTGACCGAGTTAACGGCAGACCCGCCGCAGCTGGTCCCGGTCCCCTGATCGGCGCCGTTACTCTTGACATCCACCCCGAGACCGCCCAGCCACGCCGAGCCCGCCAGCAGCACGCTGCCGCACGAAGCCGCGCTCGCTGTAGGCGAACTGGCGGCCGCCGCTGGTTGTATCAACAGCGTCCCCATAGCTAGCGAAGACGCCACCAGGAACGCCGCGCCACGAGGCGATCCGAAACCGCGCATGGCAGCCCTCTTTTCGCCTCCCGGTTAGCCAAGCGAGCGCGCAACCATATTCTGACCGGGCATCCACCGATATGCCAGTTGCCGATGCACCGGCGCGCAACTCGCCCACAGGCCGTCACCCAGCGGCACGCGTCCAACGCTTCACAAGCGATGCATGACGTCCGGTTCGGTGTGGCTGGCAGCTTCCCCGTGCACCCCGGCGCGGATGCCGACCGGCGGACCGCGCGGCTATCAAGAGCTTCGACCCTGCCGAGCATGCAGGCTGCCACCGTATATTTGTGCATCGTCAGCGCTGGGCGTGGATGCGCAACTGCGGCCGGGCGCGCGGGGGTTACAGGTGCCAGCGGGCGGAGCCCCTGGCCAGAGCGCGCACTGGGCGGGCAGGCCAGGCTTGAACCGGCCCGCCCGCCTCAGTGGGCGGCGGAAGTTGGCCGGCTCCTAACAGGCGGGCACTACCGGGCCGTTGCTGCCGGTCCAGAGCCAGGCGTCGGCGTAGTAGTAGCCGTCAGTTCCGATGTCCCAGATGTTTTCGGTGCCGTACGGGCCGGTGATCGACTCGCCGGTCAGGTAGCAGGCGATCTGGATGGCCGAGCCCGCCGCGTGTGTCGGGCCGGCTGGGTAGGAGTTGCCCGGGCCGGTGTGCCCGGA
>JASHTT010000370.1 GCA_030040415.1 Streptosporangiaceae bacterium
GGTCGCGGTCATCCTTGCGGATTACCGAATGCCGGACATGAACGGCATCGAATTCCTGGAAGACGCCATGGATGTGTTCCCGGATGCCCGGCGGGCGTTGCTGACCGCGTACGCGGATACGGGTGCCGCCATTGACGCCATCAACGTCGTCGATCTCGACTACTACCTGCTGAAGCCGTGGGACCCCCCGGAAGAGAAGCTCTACCCGGTGGTCGACGCGCTACTGGACGCGTGGCTGTCGACCGACCACAGGCAGGTGCCGGAGACCAAGGTTGTCGGACACCGGTGGTCTGCCCGATCGTCGGAGGTGCGCGAGTTCCTGGCCCGCAACCAGGTGCCGTACCGCTGGTACGCCGCCGACGAGCCCGAGGGCCAGCGGCTGCTCGCCGCGGCTGGTGCGGACGACCGCAGGCTGCCGTTGGTGATCACGCCGGACGGTACTCCGCTCATCCAGCCCGCCGACGCGGAACTGGCTGACCGGGTCGGGCTCGCGACGACGCCCTCCGCGGAGTTCTACGACCTGATAGTGATCGGCGGCGGTCCCGCCGGGCTTGGAGCGGCCGTCTACGGGGCTTCCGAAGGCCTGCGGACCGTGCTCGTCGAGCGAACCGCAACTGGCGGCCAGGCAGGGCAGTCATCGAGGATCGAGAACTACCTCGGCTTTCCCGACGGAGTCTCCGGCAGCCAGCTCACCGACCGGGCCCGGCGGCAGGCGGCCAAGTTCGGCGCGGAGTTGCTCACCGCTCGCGAGGTGACCGGCCTGGAGGTGCGCGGCGCCGCGAGGACCGTGCGCTTCGGGGACGGCAGCGCGATCGACGCTCACGCGGTCATCCTGGCCACCGGGGTCACCTACCGGCAGTTGAAGGCGCCGGGCGTCGCGGACTTCACGGGTCGCGGCGTCTACTACGGCTCGGCGCTGACCGAGGCAGTCGGCTGCGCGGGTGAGGACATCTACATCGTGGGCGGGGCCAACTCGGCCGGGCAGGCGGCGGTGTACCTGTCCCGCGGCTGCGAGTCGGTCAACATCCTGGTCCGCGGGCCGTCACTGACCAGCTCGATGTCGCATTACCTGATCGAGCAGGTGGAAGCGATCCCGTCTATCCACGTGCAGACCTGCACAGAGGTCGTGGCGGCGCACGGCAGCGACCACCTTGAGCAGCTCACGCTGCGCAACTCAAGTACCGGGCAGGAGCGCAAGGTTCCCGCGCAGTGGCTGTTCGTCTTCATCGGCGCGGCGCCGCTGACGGACTGGCTCGAGGGCGTCGTGCGCAGGGACGACCACGGCTTCATCCTGACGGGGCCGGACCTATTGTCGGAGGGCCAGCCGCCGCCCGAGTGGCCGCTTGACCGCCCGCCCTACCACCTGGAAGCGAGCGTGCCAGGCGTGTTTGTCGCCGGGGACGTCCGGTCCGAGTCGGCTAAGCGCGTGGCATCGGCGGTCGGCGAGGGCGCGATGGCGGTCATGCTGGTGCACCGGTACCTGGAGCAGCTGTGACTGCGGCTCCGGACAGCGGCAGCGCTCCGGACAGCGGCAGCGCTCCGGACAGCGGCAGCGGGCCTGGCGGCTGCAGCGCGGACGAGCTCAGCACGCTCTTTCTGTTCGAGAAGCTGACCAGCGAGCAGCTTGCCTGGCTGTGCCGGGAGGGCGAGGTCATTACCGTGCCCGCCGGGCTCGTGTACGCGGAGGGAGAGCCGGCCGAGCGGCTCTACGTGCTGCTGTCGGGGACCGTCACGCTGTACCGGCGGGTCGGCGCCGACGACGTGGAGGTGAACCGCACCTCGTTGCGGGGCGCATACGGCGGCGCCTTTTACGCCTACCTCGGCGACCGGATCCCGCAGGTCTACAACAACTCGATGCGGGCGGTGGAGCCTTGCCGGTTCTTCGTCCTGGCCGCCGACAAGTTCGCGCGGCTGATGACCGAGTGGTTCCCGATGGCGGTGCACCTGCTCGAGGGACTGTTCTTTGGCGTCCGCAGTGCCCAGGAGGTCGTCGGACAGCGGGAGCGGCTGCTGGCCCTCGGATCCCTGTCAGCCGGGCTGACGCACGAGCTGAACAACCCGGCTGCTGCCGCAGTGCGCGCGGTGGGCGGGCTGCGCGAGCGGATTCTGACACTGCGCGAGGGGCTGGCGAGCATCGCGGCCGGCCCGGACGACCGGACGGTACTGACCGCGCTGCTACGGCTCCAGGCACAGACCGCCAAGCTGGTGAGTCATGCAGCTGACCTGACTCCGCTGCAGGCGAGCGACCAGGAAGACGATGTTGCCGACTGGCTGACCGACCACGGCGTAACCGACGGCTGGGACCTCGCGCCATCCTTCGTGCAGGCCGGACTGCATACCGACTGGCTGGCAAAGGCCGCCGAGGCGATCGGTGCGGCGGTGGGGCAGGAGGTGGACCTGCCGGCGGTACTGCGCGTGTTGGGCAATACGGTAGAGATCGAACTGCTGATGGCGGACATCACCGACGCGGTGACCCGGATCTTCGCGCTGGTCGGCGCGGCCCGTCAGTATTCGCAGCTGGACCGGGCACCGTATCAGGTCGCCGACATCCACGACCTGCTGGAGAGCACACTGGTGATGCTCGGCGGCGCCATCGGCCCCGGCATCACGGTGGTGCGCAACTACGACAGGAGCCTGCCGCCGGTACCGTGCTACCCGGCCGAGCTGAACCAGGTATGGACGAACCTCATCGACAACGCGCTGGCGGCGATGGCGGGCAGCGGCACCCTTACGATCACGACCTCGGCCGACGACGGCAATGCGATAGTCGAGATCGCTGACACCGGGTCGGGGATCCCTGCCGAGATCGTGGACCGCATATATGAGCCGTTCTTCACGACCAAGCCGGTCGGTCAAGGGACCGGGCTTGGGCTGGACATCAGCTGGCGCATCGTCGTTACCCGGCACCACGGCGACCTGCGGGTGCGATCGCAGCCAGGAGACACGCGGTTCACCGTCCGGCTGCCGCTGACACCCCAGGCGGCCGTGACCGGAGCCGCAGACTCAAGCGGGCCCGAAAGTCCGCAGGGCTAGCTCGGCGGCATCCTGCCATCGCGGTGGTATGGCCGGTCCCTGGCCGGCCGCCGCCTCGCCTGCGGCGACGACCAGCTTGCGGGTCTCGTCCACGGCCGCCTGCTCAAAGTCGAAGCGGAACCGGTAGCCGATGTCGCCGCGCAGCCGTTCCGCGGCGGACAGCAGCCGTGCCGCCGTTTCGGGTGGCTGCCTGAGGCTCGCCAGGCGGCCGAGAGCTTCCAGCGAATCGCACACAAGCAGCAGGTAGCTATGCTCAGCCGCCGCCCGCAGGGTGGCGGACCAGTGCGAGGCCGCGGCGTGATCGTCGCCATCGATACCCGCCCAGGCGCCGTAGATGGCGGAGATGCTCGCGGCCAGCAGCGACCCAGCTTGCGGTGGCTGAGCGGAACGAGCTACCTCGGCCGGGTCGAGTCGCTCGCCGCGGTCGATGGCGTTGCGGCAGATCGTCCTCAGGCCGCCCGGCTGGAAGCCCATGGCCGGAGACCAGCCGAGGAACTCGGCGCTGTCCGGATGTACTCCGCGCAGCAGCCCTAGCCGCAGTTCCTGGAGCTTGAAGCTCAGCAAGCCGCCGGGCGGCCATGCCCTGGCAAGATCGGCCATCAGCGCGCTCGCCAGGTCAGCGAGGTCCTGATCGCGGCGCTGGAATGCCACGTTCACGATGCGCCCGAGTCCGAGTATGCGAAGCGACGGCATCACCCTCGGATTTGTCGTTCCCGCCATCGCCAAGTCAAGCGCGGCGTCCATGCTGCCACGTTCGATCAGGACGTCGATCTGCGCTATGTCGCATGTCGTGCGCACCGACGTCGACAGGCCGGACGCGAGATCATCCATCCGGGCGAGCCAGCCGTCGGTGTCCTCGTCGTTGCCGCTGACGCTGGCGTGTGCCGCGGCGACCGCCGCGAGCGACGGTGACCGGGCTTGCGAACCGAGCTCGAACGCGGAGGTGAACCAGGTCTGGTCCCGCGGCGGCAAGCTACCCAGGACCAGCTTGCACCACCCCTCGCAATATGCGTCACGGCGCCCGGCCGCGATGGCCGCAGCCTTCGGAACCGCGCCGACGACGAACGCGACGTCGCCCGCCAGCAGGCGGCTGAGGCCGAGCGCGGCCACCGCCTTCGACCATGTGTCCGGCTCTGACTCGGCGGCGAGCGCCAGCGCTGAGTCGCCTAGCTCGACGGCGTCGGTGAACAGGCTGAGCAGGTGCCAGGACTGGCCGAAGGCCGCGACCAGCTCGGCGGCTCGCAGCGCACCCGCCTGCACAGACCAGGCGAGAGCGGACCGGACATTGGGATAGTCGTCGGCGACCAGCTCTAGCACCTCGTCCGTGGGTTCGGCGGCACCGATCATGACGAGCCACGTGGCGTAGTAATCGGCGTGCGCACCGGCGATGCGGGCCAGTTCCGACTCCTGCTGTGCGGTCTGCGTCGCGTAGGCCCTGATGCTGTCGAGCACCCGGTACCTGGCTTCTGTGACGGCCGTCCCCGGCCGTGCGCCAGGGCCCTTGACCTGTCTGCGGCTGTCCTCTTTCGAGACGAGCGACTTGTCCACCAGCCGGCCGAAGATCGCGGAGACCTCCCGCTGGCCCAGTCCGGTCACCTGCCCGCAGACCGAGGTGATCGCGTCGAGGCTGAATGTCCCCGAGAAGCAGGCAAGGCAACGGAACGTGGCCCGCTCCTCGTCGGTCAGCAGCTGGTAACTCCAGTCCACCGATGCCCACAGCGTGGCCTGCCGGCCGGGAACACCCCGGCTGCGGGTAGCGGCCAGGGCCAGGTGCGCGTCAAGCTCCTCGGCAAGTTCGTGCACGCCCAGCGTGCGCACCCGCGCCGCGGTCAGCTCGATCGCGAGCGGAATCCCCTCAAGCCGCTGGCAGATCCTTGCGACGGCACCGGCGGTCTCGTCGGTCACCGTGAACGCGGGGCTGGCCCTGGTGGCCCGCTCGGCGAACAGCTGCACGCTGTGCACGTCGGCGAGCGTCTCGGCGGAGGGCGTCGTGTCAGGTTCGGGGAGTGCCAGCGGCGGAACGGGCCACACGACCTCACCCGGAACGGCAAGCGGCTCGCGAGTGGTGGTCAGGATCGTGATCGATGGCGCCTGCAGCAGGGCGGCGACCAGGTCGCTTGCCGCGTCGAGAACGTGCTCGCAGTTGTCGATGACCAGCAGCGCGGGCTCGGTCGGCAGCGCGCCGAAGATGAGCTCTGCCGTTACCGCTAAGCCAGGCTGCTGCGCGCCCCCGATGGCGGCCAGGACGGCGGCAGGCACGGCCGGCCCGTCGCTCACCGGGCCAAGCTCAACCCACCACGTTCCGCCCTCGAACTTGTCCCGTACCTGTTCCGCCACGCGCAGCGCCAGCCTCGTCTTGCCGACGCCGCCGGGTCCGGTCAGCGTGACGAGGCGCTCGCTGGCGAGTTCGTGGGCGAGCTGCCCGACCTCGGCTTGACGGCCGACAAGCGGGGTGAGTGGCGCGGGCAGCGGCTTACGGCGCCAGACATGCTCGGTCGACGTAGTCGCGCCGTCCCCCCGGACCGCTGTGGCGGCGATGCCCGCGGCCGCGCCTGCGAAGGCAGCCCGCTCGGCAGGTGTGAGATCGAGAGCGTCGCAGATCAGCGACACTGTCGACAGCCGGGGAGCGCGCCGCTTGCCCTGTTCCAGCGCGGCGATCGTGTCGGGGCTGAGGCGGCACCGGTCCGCGAGTGCTTCCTGGGTGAGGCTGGCCGAGACGCGGAACTGATGCAGCAGTTCGGCGAAGGTGTCTGGCAGTTGGGCCACCCCCCCGGTGTCGTTCCGACCCGGAGGGTATCACGCTGGGCTGATAGTCCGACTTGGGCAAGAGTGCGGCCGGGCCCTGCGCGGGGGGTGCGCGGGGCCCGGCCTGGGGGCGGGGGGTGGGTTAGGCGACGACGGTGAGGGTGAACTTCTGGTGACCGGTGCCGTTGGCGTTGGTGGCGTACAGTTCGATCGTCCAGGTGCCTTCTTCTTCCGGGGTGCCCGACAGCAGCCCGTCGGGGTTGAGGGTGACCCCGGCCGGCAGCG
>JASHTT010000371.1 GCA_030040415.1 Streptosporangiaceae bacterium
GAGCGCGGCGGCCTGGAGGTCCCGCAGTGGCACGGGCTCGATGCCCGGCGGCGGCCACGCACCATACAGGCTGACGCCCGCCGTCACCAGCTCAGCCCGGGTCAGCACCTTCATCTGCCACTTCGTCATCCGGTCGCCGAACCAGTAGGTGCAGAGCCTTTCGGCGTCGCCAGCGCTGTCCGCGGCGACGTACAGGCAGTGCAGCTTGCCCGCTGGGTCGAGCGCTGCCAGCGCCTCGTGCATCGTGCGCAGCTCGCCGACGGTGCCGTCGGCTGGCGAGCGATCCAGCATGACGATCACGTCGATGTCGCTCGCCGGCGCGTAGTCGCCAGTGGTCAGCGAGCCGTACACGTACAGCCCCACAAGCCCGCCCCGGTCGGCCAGGGCATCCCTGAGCCGGTCAAGCAGCCGGGCAACCTCGGGCGGGAAAGCCGGCGAGCTCGTTTCGATGACGGCCTCTCAGCCCGGGTCGGCCTGCCCAGCCTGCCTGATCATGGTCAGCGCGTCATCGGAGGCGAACAACGACCGGCGGCGCGGCACTCCGGTCAGCATCCCGCCGTCCACTGCCAGCGCCTGCCCGGTCACGTAGCTGGACGAGTCGCTGCATAGCCATAGCACCGCCTCGGCGATGTCGGCTGGCTGGCCGGCCCGCTGGATCGGCGCCACGTCGCTCAGCGCCGCGGTCATGAAGTCGACGGTGCGCTGGGCCGCCTCGCCGTCGAGTCCGGCCGCCCGGCCGAAGATGGAGGTCGCTACCCCGCCGGGGCAGACGGCGTTGACCCGCACGCCGTGCTCGCCGAGCTCGTTGGCGGTCGTGCGGGTCAGCTGGATGATCGCCGCCTTGCACGCGCTGTAGTCGTGGCCGCCCGCGTTGGCCGTGTAGGCAGCCACGCTCGAGGTGTTGACGATGCTGCCGTGACCCTGCGGCCGCATGACCCGCGCGGCGGCTCGGATACCGAGGAACATGCCGCGCAGGTGGATGGCAACCGTGCGGTCAAACGATGCGACGTCAATCTCCTCGATGCCGCCGGTGGAGCCGGGATTGCCGGCGTTGTTGAACAGGCAGTCGAGGCCGTCGAACGTGTCGACGCAGGCATGTATGGCCGCCTCGATGTCGCCCTCGCGGGAGACGTCAACCTCGACAAACCGGGCCCGCTCCCCTAGTTCGCCGGCCACCTTCTGACCTCGCTCCACGTCCAGGTCGGCCAGCACCACCGACGCGCCCTCGGCCACGAACAGCCGGGCCGTTCCCTCCCCGATGCCGCTCGCCGCTCCGGTGATCACCACGCGCTTGCCGTCCAGCCTGCCCACAGCCGTTCTCCCTCCGGGTTCTTGCCGCTAGTACGCGCGGCCGAAGATCACGCGCTTTCCGTACGCCGAGTCGGCGTCGCAGCGGATGCAGCGGCCGGTCTCCGGCGGCCCGTCCAGCGGGATGCAGCGCGGCGTGGCGGCGGTCTCGGCCTTGATGTCGTCCTCGCACGCCGCGGCGCCGCAATGCAGGGCCAGCGCCCAGCCGGTCGACACGGCGCTGACGAACTCCGCCCAGTCGTCGACGACGGCTGTGTGCTCGTCGCGGAACGTCGCGGCACGCCGCAGCAGGTAATCCTGGTAGTCGGCGAGCATGCCAGGCAGGGTCGCGGCGAGGTCGGCGATGGCCAGCGTGCTCTTGCCCGCCATGCCGAGGCGCTGCGCGACCACTGCCGTCCCGGCATCCAGGTCGCGGGGGCCAAGCTCGATCCGGATCGGCGCGCCGCGCAGTTCCCAGTCGTTGAACTTGAATCCCGGCGACAGCTGCGTGCGCTCGTCCACGTGCACGCGGATGCCGGCCTGCTTCAGGTCGGCCGCCAGCGCCCTCGAGGCGGCCAGCACCGAGTCGAACTGCTCGCCGCGGCCGATCGGCACGACCACCACCTGGTAGGGAGCCAAGTTAGGCGGGAGCACCAGGCCCTTGTCGTCGCCGTGCGCCATGATGATCGCGCCGATCATCCGCGTCGACATGCCCCACGAGGTGGTATGGCAATACTCGAGTTGCCCGGCCTCGCTGGTGTACTGGATGCCGAACGCCCTGGCGAAGTTCGTCGCCATGTAGTGGGTGGTCCCCGCCTGCAGGGCCCTTCCGTCGCGCATCATTGCCTCGATCGTGAAGGTCTGCGCGGCACCCGCGAACCGCTCGCCAGGCGTCTTCTCGCCGGGCACCACGGCCAGCGCGGCGACATCACGCGCGACCTGCGTGTACAGGTCGAGCGCGAGCATCGTCTCGGCCAGCGCCTCGGCCTCGTCAGCGTGCGCCGTGTGCCCCTCCTGCCAGAGGAACTCGGTGGTCCGCAGGAACATCCGCGGCCGCAGCTCCCAGCGGACGATGTTGGCCCACTGGTTGAGCAGCAACGGCAGGTCACGGTGCGAGGAGATCCACCGGGACATCATCTCGCCGATGACAGTCTCGGAGGTGGGCCTGATGACCAGCGGCTCCTCGAGCTCCTTGCCGCCCGCGTGCGTCACGACCGCGAGCTCGGGAGCGAAACCCTCCACGTGCTCGGCCTCCCGGCGCAAGTAGGACTCGGGTATCAGCAGCGGGAAATAGGCGTTGTCGTGCCCGGTGTCCTTGATCCTGGTGTCCAGCTCGGACTGCAGTAGTTCCCACACGCGGTAGCCGTACGGCCGGATGACCATCGTGCCCCTGGCCGGGCCCCGGTCAACAAGTTGCGCCTTCGTGACGAGCTCGTTGTACCAGGCGGAGAAGTCCTCGCCCTGGGGCGTCACTCCATGGTCGTCGTTGCGTGGCATGGGCCGAGGATACCCTCGGCGGACGCCGCGAGCGCGGGCTGCCGCCCCGCCCGCCGCTGACGCGCTAGCTGGGCGCAGGCTAGAGCGCGGTGAGGATGCGGGGCCCGTCCGCGGTCACCGCGACCGTGTGCTCGACGTGCGCGGCGCGGCTGCCGTCGCCGCTGCGCAGCGTCCAGCCGTCCCTGTCGACGTAGTAGCTGTCCTCACCGCCGGCCATGAACCACGGCTCGATCGCGATAACCAGGCCCGGCTCGAGGCGCATGCCGCGGCCCGCCCGGCCGTTGTTGGGCACGGACGGCGGCTCGTGCATGGTCCGGCCGACGCCGTGCCCGCCAAAATCGGTATGCAGGCCGTAGCCGGCCGCCCGGGCTACGGCGCCGATCGCGGCGGACACGTCGCCGAGCCGTCCGCCGGGTACGGCCTCGGCGATCCCCGCCGCGAGCGCCCGCTCGGCAGTCTCGATCAGCCTGATGTCGTCCGGCCGCGGTCTGCCCACCGTGAACGAGATCGCCGAGTCGCCGGTCCAGCCGTCCAGAGTCGCCCCGAAGTCGATGCTGACCAGGTCACCGTCCGCCAGCTTGTACCGGCCGGGGATGCCGTGCAGCGCCGCGTCATTCACCGATGCGCAGATGACAGCCGGAAATGGCGAGTGCGCGAAGCTCGGCTGATACCCGAGGAATGGCGACGTGGCACCGTGCTCGGCGAGCACCGACCGCGCCACCTGGTCCAGCTCGGTGAGCCGCATGCCGACGGCGGCCTTGTCCCTGATCCGCTGCAGGGCCGTCGCGACCACACGTCCGACGGCCCGCATCTGGTCGATCTCCGCGGGCGTCTTCAGCTCTACCACCGCTACATGGTGCCACCCTGCGGCTGCCACAGGTACGGCGTGGTGCTCGCGACCGCCTGGAAGCCGAGCCGCTGCAGGATCGGCCTGCTGGCCGGCAGCGCGTCGACCTGCAGGTAACGGTAGCCGCGTGCGGCCGCGAGGCCAGCGCGGTAAGCGACGAGCGCGCGGAAGATGCCACGGCCGCGCCAGGCAGGCACGGTGCCGCCGCTCCACAGCCCGGCGAAGTCGGTGCCCTCGACGAACTCGATCCTGGCGGCGGCCACCGGGTCGTCGCCTGCCATCGCGACGACCATCTGCACCAGGTCGGGCGTCTGGCTCACGGCTGTCAGCATCCGGTCGGCAAGCTCAGGCGAGGGGTGGCCGAAGGCGCCGTCATGAGCGGCGGTCATGGCGGCCACGCCAGCGGCGTCGGTCACCGGGACCAGCCGGACGCCGGCTGGCAGCTCGACGGGGGCTTGCACGGCCGCGGTCTCCGCGACCAGCATGAGCTCCTCGTCGTCTGGCGTGAATCCGTGCGCGATGAGCCGTGCGGGCAGGTCAGCCGGCTCGTCGTAGTCGTAGTACTTCCACTCCAGCGGCGTCCCCCTGGCGCCGAAGTAGTCCTGCTGCGCCTCGATCACCGCGTCGGCGGACTCGGCGGCGAGCGCCGACCAGGTGATGCAGGAGGTCTGCGGGGCGGGCGGCACGTAGCGCACTACGCGAGCGTCGGCCTCGATGACGGCGCCCGGCTCGGCGGTCCAGGTAGCTTGCCTGACCTGCGAGTCATACGCCGCGCGAACCGCCGGGATGTCCATGGTCCAGCACCTCATCACGCTCACCTGCGGATGCGCAAGGCAGATGGAAATGCTCGGGGTAAAGTCCTACTCTTGAGTAACTAAACACCGTTCGCTTCGCAGCGGCCCATCAGGAGCAAGCTCATGACTGAGCCTGAATCAGCCCGTTCGGTGCCAGAGCACGTCAAGTTCGCGATCATCGGGGCCGGCTTCTCCGGCATCGGAGCGGCGATCGCACTGCAGCAAGCCGGCCACACCGACTTCGTCGTGCTCGAACGGGCCAGCGACGTCGGCGGCACGTGGCGCGACAACACGTATCCGGGCTGCCGGTGCGACGTCCAGTCGAACCTCTACTCCTACTCTTTCGCGCCGAAGCCCGACTGGACCCAGACCTACCCGTCGCAGCCCGAGTTGTGGGAATACCTGCGGCAGGTGGCGGCGAGCCACGGGCTGGCCCGGTACTTCCGGTTCGGCCACGAGGTGACGCAGGCGCACTGGGACGCGCCGTCGGCGAGCTGGCACGTCAGCACGTCGGAGGGCGAGTTTCAGGCCAGGTACCTGATCGCCGGAGTGGGCGCGCTGGTCGAGCCGTCGCTGCCGGACATCCCTGGCGTCGAGTCATTCGAGGGAACGATCATGCATTCGGCTCG
>JASHTT010000372.1 GCA_030040415.1 Streptosporangiaceae bacterium
ACTGGCCGTTTTGGTCGTCGCTGCGAGCGCTTCGCTTGACATCGTCGCTGCCTCGGCCGGGTCATCGCCGCAAAAGGGCCAGCAGCGAAGTGCTGCGAACACGGCGATGGTTGACGGCTTAGCGTTGCGGGTAGCTCATTCAGCGCTCAAGGTGCCTCATGCGTGCGGGAATGTCGTCGTCGCGCGTAACGCGCAACTGGCGGGCCTCGAGCTCAATGTCACGACAGCGGGTACCGCGGCGAGTCTGTCGATCGGCGGATTCAAGGAGAGATTGGCTGCGCACACCTCGGCGAGCCAGTCGATCTGGCAGCGCACCGAGCCGGACGGGAAACTGAAGGTATGCCGGACCGGCAGCGCAAAGGTGTCGTTGCTGTTGATGGGTATGACGAGCACCGCGACCGTCACGGATCCCGGGGGGTTCGTAAGCGTAATCGCCAGGATCCCGCTGCCCACTTCTGGCAGGACGCACGGCGCATTCTCGATCCCGCCGCAGACGGTTCCGTCTGGGGCTGCGGGCCTGATGCTCCAGGTGAGCGCGCCTTCTGCGGGCGTAGTGGAGATTAGTGCGGGTTCTCGCACGTACTCGGTGAATGTGGGGCCGAAGAGCTCAGCGGTGACGCTGCTCGCCGTTAGCGGGGCGCTGAGTTGGAAGCGGGTCGCAGGGACCGGAGTTCCCAGCGTGATCCTGTTGGGGTACGTGACGGCGGCGACCGACTCTGTCGATACCGGTGCGCGGGTACACGTCCTGACTGGCCAGGCCGCTGTGTCGGGGACGACGGTGACTTTTGGCGGGCGCTTCGGGATTGCGGCTGCTTCGGCGCAGGTCCCCGCGACAGGAGTGCTCACTTCGGTCGAGGGCGCGGACACCTACGTCGGGGACCCGCTGGCGCAGGGCCGTGCGACTCCTCTGGGGTCGAACCGGACCGAACAGGAAGACACGTTTCTGCGGCTCGACAACGGCGGACGGGTTGAGGTGCTGACCTCGATCGACTTCGACGCGGTCGCGTGGTTTTCGGGTGACCTGGTGCGCACACCGAACGCGGTTGACCTGACCCAGCCTGGTGCAGCGCAACCGACCGGCGCTCCGTCAAGAATCAGCTCACTTTCGCTGGCTCCCCTAACTTCGCCGCTGGTGATGTGCTCACGCTAGGTGACACCGCTTACACGCCAGGGGGATTGATCGCCGTCGTGACGGCGGTAACCACGTCTGGGGGAAGCACTACGGTCACCTACACCCAGGGCAGCCTGCTCGACGCTTTCGAGCAGCTGAATCTCACCTCGCAAATACCGGCCACCCAGGCCGCGTCCCTGCCGGAGCTGCGCCACCGCCTCCAAGGGTCGGGAATACCTGGCCCGAGCGCGTCAGTCGGCACGCTGAGCCTGAGCAAGAGCGTTGTGCTGGGCAAGGATCCATCGGTGTCAGCGAGCCTGACGCTCTCGTTCAGTCCATCGATCTCATTCTCCGTTGCGATCAACACTGCGACGATCCTTCACATCCCCGACGGGATCTCTGTCCACTATGCGGTGGATGAGACCAGCAGCGTGTCGGCCTCGTTCACCTTCGGCGGCAGCTGGTCGGGGAGCCAGACCGTCCCCTTCGGGGACGTCGAGCTCGGAGCGTTCGACATCGGCCCGATCTGGGTGACGCCAGAGCTATCCGCGCACCTGATCCTCGCGGCGGCCGCCTCAGCGTCGGTCAGCCTGTCAAGCTCGATCTCCGAGGCTGCGCACGTCGGATTCACTATGGCAGCGAGCACCACCCACCCGTTCTCGTATCGCGGCGACCCCGACAACGGCTTCGGCACGCCGCAGACCAGCGGATTCAGCGCACCGGCGGTCTCGCTGTCCGCGAGCGCGTCCGCAACCCTGGAATTCCAGTTCTCCCTTAACGTTGACTCGATCGCCGGCCCTGACGCGCAGGGTGACGCCGAGATCGAGTTCGACGTCAATCCGGCATCCACCCCCTGGTGGGCGCTCAAGGCAGAGGGCGGCATCGGCATCGGGGTCAACCTCAACGCGCTGGGAATCCCTCTGCTGGGGACAGTCCTCAACGACCTGCACGTCCCCACGAACCCGACCTGGAAGCTCGGGCAGCTGGGGCCCTGGACACTGGCTTCGGCGACGGGTCCGTCACCTGGGCCCACGGGAGGCTCGGGAAGCGGATCAGGTGGCAGCGGCAACCCGCTCCCGGGCTCGAATGGCAACGGAAGCGGCCCCGGCACCGTTGGCGGGAGTTCCGTGGGACCGGTTCCAGCTGGCAGCTCCGCTGAGACGACTGGCGGCCCGACGGGTACTTTCGCCGACTACTCAGATGCCGGCGATCAGGGTCCGTCGATCGCCGGGAATACGACGGTCGGCGTCGCGTGCAGGATCCAGGGCTTTGCTGTCGCCGACGGCAATACCTGGTGGTACCAGATATCTTCCAGCCCGTGGAGTTCGGACTACTACGCGTCCGCTGACGCCTTCTATAACAATGGTGAGACCTCCGGATCGCTGCAAGGCACGCCGTTCTACGATCCCGCAGTGCCGCTGTGCCGTGGCCAGAGCGGCGGGACGACGGGCTCGGGCGGGCTCAGCGGCACCGTCGAGACCACCGGCAGCGTAACGAGCACTTGGACCGACTACTCCGACGCTGGCGGCGCCCAGGGTCCCGCGATCAACTCCAACACGCAGGTGCAAGTCGTCTGCCGGCTCCAGGGCTTCGCGGTCGCTGATGGAAACACCTGGTGGTACCAGATCGGGTCAGACCCCTGGAACGGAAACTTCTACGCCTCCGCGGACGCCTTCTACAACAACGGCGCCACGTCAGGATCACTTCTCGGGACGCCGTTCGTCGACACCGCGGTGCCGGTGTGCGGAGCGCCGCCGTCGCAGCCCCAGACAGTGGCTGAGACCACAGGCGGGCTCACGCATACCTGGACCGACTACTCCGACGCCGGCGGCACCGAGGGGCCGTCCATCGCCTCGAACGAGACCGTGCAGATCTACTGCGCGGTCCAGGGGTTCGCGGTCGCTGACGGCAATACGTGGTGGTATCAGGTCGCTTCAAGCCCGTGGAGCGGGACCTACTATGCCTCCGCGGACGCCTTCTACAACAACGGGGCCACAACCGGTTCCCTGATCGGCACGCCCTTTGTCGATCCCGCCGTCCCGCAATGCAAGCCGCCAGTCACCACCCTGCCCTCCAGCTACGCAGAAACGACCGGCAGCGTCGTACATACGTGGACCGACTACTCCGACGCTGGAGGCACCGAAGGACAAGAGATCGGCTCCAACGTCACGGTGCAGATCACCTGCGCGCTGACCGGCTTCAAGGTGGCCGACGGGAACACCTGGTGGTACCAGATCGCCTCATCCCCGTGGAACAACGACTACTACGCATCAGCAGACGCCTTCTACAACAACGGCCAGACATCCGGACCGCTGGCCGGCACACCGTTCGTCGATCCCGCGGTCCCGCTCTGCCCTCAGCAGACCTCATCCGGAACTGGCACGCCGGAGACTACCGGCAGCGTCACCCATACATGGACGGACTACAGCGACGCGGGCGGGACGCAGGGACCGTCGATCTCGTCGAATGCGACCGTCGACGTTGCATGCCGGATCCAGGGGTTCGCCGTCGCCGACGGCAACACCTGGTGGTATCAGATCAGCTCCTCACCCTGGAACGACACCTACTACGCCTCCGCCGATGCGTTCTACAACAACGGCCAGACTTCGGGTTCGCTACAGGGAACGCCCTTCTACGACCCGAACGTCCCCGTTTGCAGCTGACACCACGCTGCCGACAGTCGCCCGCAATCAACCCAGCCCGACACGGCAAGATTGACCCCCGACGCGTCAGCGCCAGACGCAGTCGACGCAACGCGACGAGACAGGGGACTCGGCCCACCGCCCAATCCACAGCCGCCCGCCTGCGCCAACATCCTTTCCCCGCCCGCTAAACGGCAGACAGGCTGAGCCTGCGGTCAGGGGCATGTGAGTGCGGGTCTGTCATGTGCCTCAACCACCGCGCAAAGTGCCGGAAAACATTCTGATCGTTGGCACTTCAGCCACATGTACACCAGCTGATGCCCGGAGGAGCTACCGGATCACGCCCGGGAGCGTTACAACGAGATATGCAGAAAGGCTTGTGGCAGCCGGTCCGGCGGCAAGTGCCGCTGGCTGGGTGGGGTTGCTTGACACTCTTGGCGGTAGCAGCGCTGGGGCTAGTCGTCCTGTGGGCACTGCCGAGCCTGCTAGCCAGGCACCCGTCGCAGGGCATGTCAGCGACCCAGCGACTCGCGGCCATCAACGCCGTCCGCGGCACGATCGCGACATTTC
>JASHTT010000373.1 GCA_030040415.1 Streptosporangiaceae bacterium
CCCGATGCGCTGGAGCAGGCGCTGTTCGGCAAGTACGCGGGCAACTCGTTCCCCTTCCTCGACATCGCCAACCGCTACCAGCTGGCGGGGGTGTCCTACCCGCCGCCAGCGCTAGCGGGGCTGTCCTGGTCGCAGGTTGCGGCCGCCATGCACGACCCGTCAAGTGCCGTGGCGAAGGACATCGACGGCGCCGCCAACATCCTGGCGGCCGGCATCTGCAAGGCGACCGGGGGGAAGCCCGGCGGGGTCTGCGACTCCCCCGGCGTCAGCGCGGCGCAGGGCTCGCTGTAGCAGTGCTAGCTCTATTCGGCAGCAACTCGTCGGGCGCGTGGTCGACCTGCAGCGTGGTGTGGTCGAGGCCGAACCGCTCGGCCATCAGCCGCTCCAGTTCACGGCGGACCTGGTGGCAGTCAGCCGGCGGGCACACCAGCACGTGCGCGGACAATGCGGGGAAGCCGCTGGTGATGAGCCAGACGTGCACGTCGTGCACGGAGTCCACGCCCGGCTGACTGGTGATCGCCGCGACGATCTCGTCCGGCGCGTATCCCTCGGGCGCGGCCTCGAGCAGGATCCTGCCGGTCTCCCGCAGCAGCTTCCAGGCGGCGTACAGCATCAGCCCCACCACCAGCAGCGACGCGATCGAGTCTGCCCGGTTGAACCCGGTCAGCAAGATCACGATGCCCGCGGCCAGAGTCCCGGCGAACCCGTACAGGTCGGTGACGATGTGCGCGACCGCGCCGCGGACGTTGACCGAGCCGCGGTTCGCCTTCGCGAGCGTCCACGTGGCGGCGAGGTTCACGGCCACGCCCACCGCGGCGACTACGACCACGATGCCGCCGTGCACCGCCACCGGGTGCAGCAGCCGCGCGACCGCCTCGGCCGCCACCAGCGCGCTGACGACCAGCAGGGTGATGCCATTGGCCTGCGCGGACAGCACCTCGGCGCGCTTGAAGCCGAACGTCCATACGCCGGCTGCTGGCCGTCGGGACAGCCGGACGGCCAGCAGGCTCGCGGCCAGCGCGCCAGCGTCGGTGAGCATGTGCCCGGCGTCGGCCAGCAAGGCCAGCGAATGCCCGGCGAACGCCAGGGCGACCTCGAACACCAGGAACGCGACGATCAGCGCCAGCGCCACGGCCAGGTAGCGGCCGTCGGCGCCAGGGCCGATCCCGTGGTCATGCGCAGCCCCGCCGTCGCCGGGCTGCCCGGCAGTAGGCTCGCGCGGCAGACCCGCCGACTCCGGGTGCTCGCCGCCGCACTGAGTCACGAGCCGTCCCGTTCGGGGTGCAGGGCATGGGTGTGCTGGGCGTGACTGAGGGCGATGTCCAGCAGGACGCGGACATGCGCGTCGTCCAGCCGGTAGTACATCATCCGGCCCTGCCGCCGGGGCGAAGACACGATCCGGTGCGCCCGCAGCCAGCGGATCGCGTGGCTGGCGGCCGATTCGCTCATCCCGGCAGCGGCCGCCAGGTCGCACACGCACATCTCGCCGCCCTCGAGCAGCGCGACGAGCAGCCTGACCCTGTTGGCGTCGCCTAGCAACGCGAAGACGTCGGCGACCTGCTCCACCTGCTCGGCGGCGGGCATGGCGGCCTGAACCGCGGCAACCCTGTCGCTGTCGACGACCCGGGCCAGGCAGGTGTCCAGCTCAACGACGTCTGAACGTTCGCTCATACTTCAGATTGTACCGGCAGCCAAGGCCGCCGGGCTTGGCCGCTCGGCTGACCGGCCGGGCCGACGCTGCCGCTGTTGTACTGGCCGCCGACGCGCCAAGCACGCCGACGGTGGACAGCGCCGCGCAGGCCGCGGCGACTCTGAAAGCTGACTTTTTCTGCACCGCCGGTGCGCCTCCCGCAGCGCTCTGCCGATGCGCGTGGTGGCCGCTCCCAGCTGCAGGGCCGGGGGCGGCCACCCGCTCATGACGCAGCCGACGTCACTTTTGGTAGAAGAACTTCGTCGCTGCGGAGGTCGCCAGGCTCGTCCCGCCGGGCCCGACGACGCTGACGTGCACCGTGCCGGTGCCCTTCGGTGACTTGACCGTGATCTCGGTCGCGGACACCACCTTGAGGTCAGTCCCGGCCGCCGTGCCGAAGTACACCTTCGTGGCGCCGGTGAAGTCCTGGCCGGTGATGGTCACCAGCGTGCCGCCCTTGGTCGTGCCCTTGTCGGGCGACAGCTTGTCCACCACCGGTACCGGGATGACCTCGCCGGTGTCCGGGTCGAGTATCACCGGCGTGTCGTGCGGCGTGACGCTGAAGTCGAGCACGCCGCCGGCCGCGTCCAGGCTGCCGGAGATCGCGTCGTACGACCCGCTGGGGAGCCGCTTCCCGCCAAGCCAGTTGTCCTCGATGAACGTGAGGATCGACGCGGTGTCGGTCAGGTTGTCGCTGATGTAGTTCTGCTGGGTCCACGGAGACACGACCAGCAGTGGCAGCCGCGGGCCGAACCCGCACCTGTCGTTGCGAGCCGGGCTGCCGAGCGTGGCCTTCACCGAGGTGCACATCGAGGTGTCCTCGTTCGGGTCATCGGAACCGTTCACGATCGGCGAGGCGACCTGGTCGTACCAGCCGTCAGAGTCGTCATAGGTGATGACGATCGCGGTCGACGACCAGAACTGCGACTCCTCGATCGCGTTGATGGTGTTGACCAGCCAGTGCTGCTCGTCGATCGGGTCGGAGTAGCCCGCGTGCGAGTCCTCATAGGCCGGTGCCTTGAGGAAGCTCACCGCCGGCATGTTCCCGTCCGTCAGCGTCGTGAAGAAGTCCGAGATGTCGTACTGGTGGTTCGCCTGGTCGGTGAGCCCGATCTCCTTCTCCGACGTGGGCGGCAGGTGATGCGGGTTCGCCGTCGATTT
>JASHTT010000374.1 GCA_030040415.1 Streptosporangiaceae bacterium
TCGACTCCGGGCTCGCCTTGACTCATGTCAGTAGTCTGACATACATTTGGCATGTCAGAAAACTGACATGCCAATGAGGAGGCAAGAATTCATGGCCGTCACGGGACCAGACTTCGTTTCACTGCAGGTGCGCGACCTGGAGCGGTCCGCCGCTTTCTACGAGCGGTACCTAGGGCTGAAGCGCTCCGACGCCGGGCCGCCGCACGCTGTCGTGTTCGACACCAAGCCGATCGCGTTCGCCGTCCGCGACGTCGTCGCGGGCACCGACCTGGACGCCGTCCCTCAGCCTGGCCAGGGAATGGCGCTCTGGCTGCACGCCCCCGACGCACAGGACATCCACGACGCCCTCGCTGCCGCCGGCACGACGATCGTCTCAGCGCCCGTCGACGGGCCGTTCGGCCGCACATTCACGTTCGCCGACCCCGACGGCTACCAGGTGACCCTCCACGACCGCGGCTGAGCCGGGCGTCCCGGTCTTCAGCGAGCCAGGCCACTGGGCGGCTTCTTAGAGCGGTAGGCCAACCGCAGGCCGGGCCGGGCACACTAGCCGCCGAACATGGGCCTTCCGACGGCCCCGATCCATTCCTGCGGCGGTCCGCCCCTTGCCTCTGGACAGTAGCGAATGTATGTTCGAAATAGGTGAGGCTGCCATTCTTCCCCGGGCAGCAGTCGGCGTGAGCCGGGGCGGACCGGGAGAAGGCATGCGCGGGATAGGTGACGAACCGGTCGAGGTTTGGCTGCGGGACGGCAGGCCGGAGAGGTTCGTCTGGCGGGGCCGAATGCACACCGTTCTTTTCATTCGGGATTTGCGCAGCGCCGGATCCGGTGCGGACTCTGATTCGGCCGGCCAGGAATGCTGGCTCGTGGAAGCCACCGCGCAGCGAAGCGTGCCAGCTACCACTTATCTGCTATGCCATGACCTGGGCACTGACCGATGGAGCTTGTCCCGCCGGTAAATAGACCGCGGTCCGGCGAGTCGCGCGGACTATTAGCGCACCGTTAACTAGCCTGATTAACCGAGCGCTCGTGCTTACGGCCATTGTCGCGCTCGGCAGTTTTCGTGCGATTGGCTCAACGGTCAGCCCGGCTGTCGGGGATCCGGCGTTTGCCCCGCTCCGGCCGCTGACCGGAGGCCCGGCAGGCGAGGTGACGATGCAGGCGGCGGGTCCGCGGGGCAGGTGGGCGGATTCGCCGGGTCCGCAGCGGGCGGCACTTAGCGTTAGTGCGGCGACCGCTTGTGTGACCGGCCTCGCAGTCCTATCGAATTTCGCCCGGACCGAATGTGGCACGCAATCCGCGTCCATCGGCGGATGGTCCGCGAAGCCGTTGCGGCAGTCGGTCAGATTGACCGCAGCCACAAGCCGGCTTTCAGTGGCACTGCTTTCAGTGGCAGCGCCATGCTGAGCCCACTGCGCCGGGCCTGCGTCCTAATTACTGTCGCGGTCATAGCGAGTCTTCTGTCGGTGGCCGGCGAGGCGCAAGCCTCGCCGGCCACCGACCGGCCCGCCCCGGTGGTCAAGGTCGTCTCCTATCGGGGCTACCGCTTCGAGGTTCCGCGCTCCTGGCCCGTCATCAACCTCATGGCCCACCCGGCAACGTGCGTGCGGTTCGACGTGCACGCCGTGTACCTGGGGGAGCCCGGCGCCGACCAGGACTGCCCGGCGTGGCTGCTCGGCACGACGGAGGCCGTGCTCATCGAGCCGGGAAGCGCGTCGGCGCGCCGTACTTCGACGGAGAACCCGGAAGCAGACGACATCAGCGTGACGGCTCCGCGGATCTCGCTGACGGCGACCTTCGACACCAGGCCAGCCGTTGTTGACCGGATACTGGCCAGCGCCGGCCTGCCCGCACCCGTGCTGCGGTCCTCGCAGCCGGTGGCCGAGTCCCGGGCCGGTGCCGGAGGTTCGGCTGGCGCGGCCCAGGCTGCTTCCTCCTCGGGCACGGCAGGCAACGCGCTCGCGCTGCCGGCGACGGGCCGGGTCCATTTCAGGTGGCCATTCGGCGTTGTCCCGCAGCCGGTGCTGCCGTCGGCTGTCGGCAACGATGTCGGACTCGGGTTTGACACGTGTGCGGCTCCCAGCACGTCGGTTATGGCCGCGTGGCGTAGCTCCTCGCCATACCGGGCCGTCGGCATCTACATCGGCGGCGCGGACCGGTCGTGCTACCAGCAAAACCTGACGCCCGGCTGGGTGCGGCGGGAAGCCGCCGACGGCTGGCGCTTCATCCCCTTGTACGCCGGACCCCAGGCGTCCGCGGGGCAGCTGATATCGCCGGGGCGGCAGGGCACCGCCGCGGCCGAGGATGCCGTGGCGCAGGCCGAATACCTCGGCTTCGGCCCGGACACGCCGCTGTACTACGACATGGAGGCCTACCCAGCCTGGGATGGCCCGTCCGTGCTGCAGTTCCTGTCCGCGTGGACCAGAGAGATCCATCGGCTCGGCTACCTGTCCGGCGTCTACAGCAGTTCCGATTCGGCCGTACTCGCCCTGGCGAGCGTGTACCACAACCCGCGATACGCGATTCCTGACGTCATCTACGACGCGCTGTGGAACGGCGCACGGAACGTCAGCGACCCGGCGTACCGGCCCGGCGAGTGGCCCGGTGAGCGGCGGCTGCACCAGTTCAGCGGGAACGTGCTGCAGACCTTCGGCGGCGACACGATGCAGATCGATCAGGACTACGTGGACGTCGGCCTGACCGCCGCGGGCGGCACGGTACAGGCGGCGCCGGGCGTCACGGCTGCGGGCGGCTCGGCTGACCTCTTTTACGAGGGCAGCGATCACGCGCTGTGGGAGGAATCCAGAAGCTCAGCGGGGCAGTGGACGCGCACCGACCTCGGCGGCTACCTCACCGCGGAGCCGACCGCCGTCCAGCTGGCCGGGGGCGCCCTGGAAGTGTTTTACCGCGGGCCTGCGGGTTACCTGTGGGTGCAGGTTCGTGTCGGCGGCCACTGGCAGCGGCCTGCCGAGCTGACTCAGCTCGGCGACCTTGGCAGCGCCCCGCGAGCGGTAGCTCAGCCGAACGGGGTCATCGACGTGTTCTGGCGCGGCTCGCATGACGACCACCTCTGGCAGGCGCAGTACAGCCCGGGGGAGGGCTGGGCCGGCCCGCTGAACCTGCACGGAAACCTCGCAAGCTGGCCCTACCCGGTCGAGACGGCGGCCGGCG
>JASHTT010000375.1 GCA_030040415.1 Streptosporangiaceae bacterium
TGCCGCTCGCGCTCGGCAGCGACACCAATCTCATCGGCACGCCGGCCATGATCAAAGACAGGCTCCGGCTCTACCGGGACGCCGGGATCACGACACTCGAGGCCAAGCTGACCGGGGACAGCCCCGAGGCAAAGCTCGACGCGCTCGCGCAACTGATAGACCTCGCCGCCGAGGTCACCGCAGAGACCGCAGCGGAGTCCGGCGGCGACCCGCCGTTGTGACAACGCCGCCCGTCCCGACGGTCACAATGGGCGGCGTTGTGACCGTACAGCCGAAAGAAGGGCCGTAATGCCACAACGGCGCCCATCCGCCAGGCACCAGCAACAGGTACAGACCGGTCAGAAACCGACGAATCACCCGCGGCAAGGGGCGGGACCGCGGACCCGCGACGTCCCGGGTCCGCTTATAACAGAGACAACATGCTCGCTTAACGATGTGTACTAAGATTTAACGTAGTCGCCGCGCACGCTGGCAGGCACGAAACGCTGGTCAGGCACGCGGCGGCCAGGGGTTGTACAGCCGGCGTGGACTTCGGTCTCGCCGGTCCGGTTTGTCCAGACTAGAGCCCCGTTCGGGGATAAAAAACACAGAATATGCACGCCGTCACCGCGTCAGATACCCGGCTTCGGCGCGTGAAGGAGGCCGGGGAACTGTGACCAAGCAGGTCCAGCAACTCGATCGTGTCATCATCAGGTTCGCCGGGGACTCCGGCGACGGCATGCAACTCACCGGCGACCGGTTCACCCAGGAAACAGCCACCTTCGGCAATGACCTGTCCACGCTGCCTAACTTCCCGGCCGAGATACGCGCTCCCGCGGGCACGCTGCCCGGCGTGTCCAGCTTCCAGTTGCACTTCGCGGATCACGACATCCTGACCCCCGGGGACGCGCCCGACGTCCTCGTCGCAATGAACCCGGCGGCCCTCAAGGCGAACATCCAGGACCTGCCGAGGGGCGCCGACATCATCGCCAACACAGACGAGTTCAGCAAACGCAACCTGACCAAGGTCGGCTACACCGACAACCCGCTCGAGGACGGCTCGCTGGACGCCTATCAGGTGCACGCGATCCCGCTGACCTCGGTCACGGTCAAGGCGCTCGAGGGCTTCGACATCACCAGGAAGGACGCCGAGCGGGCGAAGAACATGTTCGCGCTCGGCCTGCTGTCCTGGCTGTACAACAGGCCCGTCGAGGGCACGATCAAGTTCCTCGACGCCAAGTTCGGCACCAAGCCGGGCATCCTCGCTGCCAACAAGGCGGCATTCCAGGCAGGCTGGAACTACGGCGAGACCACCGAAGCGTTCTCCGTCCAGTACGAGGTCAAGCCGGCCACGCTGGCCGGCGGCACCTACCGGAACATCACCGGCAACTCCGCGCTAGCCTACGGCCTGGTCGCCGCGTCCCGCCGGTCTGGCCTGCCGCTGTTCCTCGGCTCGTACCCGATCACCCCGGCCTCCGACATCCTGCACGAGCTGTCCAAGCTCAAGCGCTTCGGCGTGCGCACCATGCAGGCCGAGGACGAGATCAGCGGGGTCGGCGCTGCGCTCGGCGCGGCCTTCGGCGGCAGCCTGGGCGTGAGCACCACGTCCGGCCCCGGCATGTGCCTGAAGGCCGAGACGATCGGCCTCGCCGCCTCCGTCGAGCTGCCGCTGATCATCTGCGACATCCAGCGGGCCGGCCCCTCGACCGGCATGCCGACCAAGACCGAGCAGGCCGACCTGCTGATGGCGCTGTACGGCCGCAACGGCGAGTCGCCGATCGCCGTGCTCGCGCCGTCGACCCCTGCGGACTGCTTCGACACAGCCATCGAGGCTGTCAGGATCGCCGTCAAGTACCGCACGCCCGTCGTGATCCTGTCCGACGGCTACCTCGCGAACGGGTCCGAGCCGTGGCGGATCCCGAGCGTGGACAGCCTGGCCAGGCTCAGGGACGAATTTAAGTTCGCAAAAGGGAACGGGGCGTCCGGGGCAACCGATCAAGAAGAGTTCCAGCCGTTCCAGCGCGACCCGCAAACCCTCGCCATTCCGTGGGCCGTCCCCGGCACGCCGGGCCTCGAGCACCGGATCGGCGGCATCGAGAAGGCGGACGGCTCGGGCAACATCTCCTACGATCCGGATAACCACGACCGGATGGTCAGGCTGCGTCAGGCCAAGATCGACGGGATCGCAAGTGACATCGGCCCGCTGGAGGTCGATGACCCGGACGGGAACGCCAAGGTCCTAGTGCTCGGCTGGGGATCCACCTTTGGTTCCATCGGCGCCGCCGTCCGCCGCGTGCGGCTCGCCGGCGGCTCGGTGGCACAGGCCCACCTGCGGCACCTGTCTCCGTTCCCGGCGAATCTCGGCGAGGTGCTGACTTCCTACGAGCGAGTGCTGGTACCAGAGATCAACCTCGGCCAGCTCGCACTGCTGCTGCGCGGGCGTTATCTGGTGGACGTCATCTCCTACAACAGGGTGCGCGGGCTGCCGTTCCGGGCATCCGAGCTGGTCGACGTCATCCGGGATGTGATGATCAATGTCTGACGGTCTCGCAAACAGCACCGAGTTCCCCGAGCCGCAGCACCGGTTCGGCTCGCTGACGCTGGTACCCAAGGCCGACGAGAAGCAGTCGGCCAAAGAGTTCAAGTCCGATCAGGAAGTCCGCTGGTGCCCGGGCTGCGGTGACTACGCGATCCTGGCCGCGTTCCAGTCGTTCCTGCCTGAGCTGGAGATCCCGCGGGAGAACCTCGTCATCATCTCCGGCATCGGCTGCTCGTCGCGGCTGCCGTACTACGTGAACAGCTACGGCATGCACTCGATCCACGGCCGGGCCCCGGCGATAGCGAGCGGACTGGCCGCCTCACGCCCCGACCTGTCCGTCTGGGTCATCACCGGCGACGGCGACGCGCTGTCCATCGGCGGCAATCACCTCATCCACGCGCTGCGCAGGAACGTGAACATCAAGATCCTGCTGTTCAACAACAGGATCTACGGCCTCACCAAGGGGCAGTACTCGCCGACATCCGAGCAGGGCAAGGTCACCAAGTCCACGCCGTTCGGCTCGCTCGACACGCCGTTCAACCCGGTATCACTGGCAATCGGCGCGGAGGCGAGCTTCGTCGCCAGGACGATCGACTCCGACCGCAAGCACCTGACCAACGTGCTGCGCGCCGCGGCGGATCACAAGGGCACCGCGTTCGTCGAGATCTACCAGAACTGCCCGATCTTCAACGACGACGCCTTCCTGCCGGTGACCGAGCCGGGCGCGCGGGAGCAGAACGTGATCAGGCTGGAGGACGGCGAGCCGATCAGGTTCGGCCAGGATGGTGCCATGGGCCTCCGGTTCGGCAAGCTCGGCGGGCTCGAGGCAGTGCCGGTCGCGGATGCGGCCCCGGACTCATTGCTGAGCCACGACGCACAGGCACCCGACCCGTCTTACGCG
Source organism: Streptosporangiaceae bacterium (assembly GCA_030040415.1). Taxonomy (GTDB): domain Bacteria; phylum Actinomycetota; class Actinomycetes; order Streptosporangiales; family Streptosporangiaceae; genus JAJYUU01. Next base: position 3,420 of record JASHTT010000375.1, read on the forward strand.
TTCGCCCTGTCCAGGCTGGATAGCTCGGACTTCAGCCACACGCCGATCGGCGTGTTCCGCCGGGTGGAGCGGCCGAGCTATGACGAGCTGATGTCGGCGCAGATCGAAGACGCCCGGCAGAAGCAGGGCGACGGTGACCTCGCCGAGCTGCTCGCGGGCAGCGACACGTGGCAGGTCGGCTCGGGCACGGACTAGGACACGCGTGTCGGCTAGCAGCGGCGTCCGGGTCGACCGGGCGGGGCCGGTGACGACGGTCATCCTGGACCGCCCGGACGTGCGGAACGCCGTCGACGGGCCGACCGCCGCCGCTTTGGCCGAGGCGTTCGCCGACTTCGACGCGGACGCCGACGCCTCGGTCGGCGTGCTGTTCGGCGCGGGCGGCACGTTCTGCGCCGGCGCCGACCTCAAGGCCATGGGCGGGCCGGACGGCAACAGGACACAGCCCGACGGTGACGGCCCCATGGGCCCGACGCGAATGCGGCTGTCCAAGCCCGTCATCGCCGCCGTCGCCGGGCACGCCGTGGCAGGCGGGCTCGAACTCGCGCTGTGGTGCGACCTTCGGGTCGCGGATGAGGACGCGGTCTTCGGCGTGTTCTGCCGTCGCTGGGGCGTCCCGCTGATCGACGGCGGCACTGTCCGGCTGCCACAGATCGTCGGGCTCGGCAGGGCACTCGACATGATCCTGACCGGCCGCGCGGTCGGCGCCGCCGAGGCGTATCAGATGGGCTTGGTCACCAGGGTGGTCAAGCCCGGCACGGCGCGCGACCAGGCCGAAGAGCTGGCACTGGAGATCGCCGCGTTCCCGCAGGCCTGCGTGCGCAGTGACCGGGCGTCTGCGATCGAGAGCACCTCGCTCGGCTTCGCCGACGCAATGGCCGGCGAATTCGGCCACGGGATGAGCGCACTCGCTGATCCCGCGGTCCTCGCCGGGGTCTCCAGGTTCCGCGGCGGCGCCGGCCGAGGCGGCGTCACGGCTTAGGCCGCCGTCGTTCTAGATTCCCCCGGCGCCGCCTACAGTCCGGCAGCCGACTCGTGCCGAGATTTGCCAGACTGGCGGCGATGGATGCAGCGGCGCTCGAGCGCACCTTCCGG
>JASHTT010000376.1 GCA_030040415.1 Streptosporangiaceae bacterium
TGGAGGTCGGCACCGGCCTGGCCTTGCGCTTGGCGTCGTCCAGCCCTTCGCACTTCAGCAGCAGCGTGGCCCGGTGAAACTCCAGCCACGCCTCCAGCATGGGGCGGTCGGCAAGCACCCAGGACGGCTCGGTCCTGCGCGGATCCTCGATGTCCTTGACCATCGTCAGCTCCCGGTCTCTCGCTGTGGCCGCCATATCTCGACGCCGATCTCCCGCATTTGCTCCGCGAACCTGCCGTCCGCGGACACCGCGCGCAGCAGGCCGCGCAGGTCGGCCTCGAACGCCGCGAGCCGGTCGCCGAACAGGTGCGGTGCGGCGAAGGACAGCGAGAACACCGACGCGACCACCTGGTCCTCGGTCCGCTCGTGTACCTCGCCGCCGCCCACCTCCAGCCGGACCGGTCCGGCAAACCCGGCCGCGGACATCACATTGACAACTCCCTGCGCCGGGTCGGCCGGATCGCCGGGCCGCAGGCTCTGCCCGGCCCTGCGCACCGGGCCCAGATAGGCCGCGATGAGCTCCGCTATCTGGGAACGGGGCGGTCTGGGCAGACTCAGCTCCGCGCCACCGGTCACGCCCTCATGAGTCGTAGCGAACACGAACACGCACGCACCGTCCGGGCTCAGCATCTCGCGGACCGCGGGGGCCACCACGAGCTGGTCCACCCAGTGGAAGGACTGCGCGAACGTCACCACCCGGAACTGACCAAGCCCGGCAGGCAGTTCCTCGGCGCGCAGTTGCCGCCAGCTGACATTCGCCGCGCCGGCTCGTTTTCCCGCGAGCCTGGCCTGCTCGATCATGTCCGCGTCCGCGTCGATGCCCACGGCCTCGGCGAACAGCGGAGCGAGCAGCAGCGTCAAAGACCCTGGCCCGCAGCCACAGTCGAGCAGCCGCCCGGTGCCGTCCAGGCCGAGTTCGGCTGCCAGTGCATCGGCTAGCCCTCCCGGGTAGGCAACACGGCCGTCGGCGTAGTAGCGGGCGCTGCCCAGATAAAGCGTCTCGTCCCAGCGGAACCCCTTGGGCGGCAACGATGACCTCCTCAGCCAGTCAGCACGCGGGCATCACATGATGCCAGCCAGCGGCCGGTCCGGTAGCGCGGGCTCAAGCCGGGCGTTCGCGGCTGGTCAGCCCGAGCAGCCAGCCCGGCCCGGCGACCGACGCGCCGGCGGTTTCGCACCGCCGGCGCAGCTCACGGTCGGCCGTGACCACGAGGCGGCGGCCTGCAGTCTGCGCGGCGAGCGCCGCGATCGTGTCGTCGCCCGAACCACTGGCGGCAATGACGCGGACCGGGCCGGCCGCGGCGGCTGCCGCGGCCGGCCGAGCAGCCCCCTCCACGACCAGCACGACGTCCGGCAGCCACCGCATGGACAACCGAGCCCGCTCCGCCGCCTCGCGGTCATCCGGCTCCGCCGCTTCGCGGCCATCCAGCAAACGCCCCTCCTGACCGTCGGGCGCGGCGGCAGGGGCGACGGCGCCTGCCGACCCGGCCGGGCAGGCGGGCCGCAGCCCGTCCGGCAGTTCCGTGGTTCCGTCTATGGCCAGCGGCACAAGTTCGTCGCGCAGCCGCAGGGCGGCGCCCGCTCGGTCCCGCCACCAGCCGTCGGGCCGCGAGCCGACCACATTCGCACCGTCGACGATGATCGTCACGGTCGACAGTTGGCCGGCGAGCAGCGGCCAGTGCAGGGCGAATCCAGGGTGCAGGTCGAGCGCCGCGACATCCGGCACGTCGACCCAGGCGACCTCGTCGCTCTCGTTGTGGTCAGACAGGACCTCGAAGCGGCGGTCAGCCTGGGCCAGCACAGTGGTGTACGACCAGCCACCGTGGTCGTCGGTGAAGATGCCGCGGGGCGTCGCCGCGCCAGGCGGCACGCCGCACTCCTCGGCCGCCTCCCGCAACGCCGCGGCCAGCGCGGACTCGTGGCTGTCCCGCGCCCCGCCGGGCAGCCCCCACGTCCCGCCATGGTGGCTCCACCAGGTCCGATGCTGCAGCAGGACCGCGCCGGGCGACGCGGCATCGGCCATGGCCGGTACGTAAGCGAGCAGTCCGGCCGCGCCGAATACACCCCAGTGCCGGTGCCCAAGCGCGCACCGCACCCAGCCGTTGCCATCCCGGCTCGCCATCGCCGCCCTTCGCCGCTTCAGATCGTAGACGACCAGCAAGCGATGCCGGCCCAGCGCCCGCGCCCGCTCAGCGACCCACACACGGCCTAAGCTGAGGTCATGCCTGAGACGGTCATCGAAGCTCAGCTGGCGAAGCTGCGCCAGCGCCGGACAGCCCCGCTCATCCTGGAGCTCGACCTGACCGAGGGGGTCATCGAGTCGCGGCCGACCGATCCCGTCGGTGCCGTGCTGGCCGGAACCGGCTCGTCCTCGCCGACATCCTGGATGGCCTGCGCCGGGCCCGCGACGACAGCAGGGTGGTCGCGCTGCTCGCGCGGGTCGGCGGCAAGCCCATCGGCCTGGCCGCGGTCCAGGAACTGCGGCAGGCCGTCATCGACCTCGCCGAGGCCGGCAAGACGACGGTGGCCTGGTCGGATTCGTTCGGCGAGTTCTCGGCCGGCAACGTGCAGTACTACCTTGCGACCGCGTTCGGCAAGATATGGCTGCAGCCGTCCGGGGATGTCGGCCTGACCGGGATCGCGGTCGAGCGGATGTTCCTGCGCGGTGCGCTCGACAAGCTGGGCGCCGACTTCCAGGTGGCCAAGCGGCACGAGTTCAAGAGCGCCGCTGAGATGTTCACCGAGACCGGCTTCTCCGCTCCCGCCAGGGAGGAGACGGAGCGGGTAGCCCAGTCCATCACCGAGCAGATCAGCGAGGCCGTCGCCGAGCGCAGGCAGCTCAGCGCCGAGAAGGTGGCCGAGCTGATCGACGCCGGCCCTTACCTGGCACCGCGGGCGCAGGCCGAAGGCCTCATCGACGAGCTCGGCTATCGCGACGAGGTCTACACGGCTGTGCGCAAGGACGCGGGCGCGGACGCGATGCTGCTGTACCTCGGCCGCTACGTGCACGGAAAGCTGCTCGCCGAGCGCGCCCGAGCGGCCATCACGAACCTGCCGTCAGGCATGCAGAACGGCGGCGAGAAGACAGTCGCACTGATCTACGCGACCGGCCCGATCCGGCGCGGCCGCAGCCAGCGCTCGCCTCTACCCGGCTCGGGCGGCGCGATGGGCTCGGACACGATCGCGGCGGCCATCCGCTCAGCCATCAAGGACGAGCACGTCAGGGCGATCGTGCTGCGCGTCAACAGCCCAGGCGGATCCTACGTCGCCTCCGACACGATCTGGCGCGAGGTCGTCAGGGCCCGGGCCGCCGGCAAGCCCGTCGTCGCGTCGATGGGAGACGTCGCAGCCTCCGGCGGTTACTTCATCTCGATGGCTGCCGACCAGATAGTCGCCGAGCCCGGCACCGTGACCGGGTCGATCGGCGTCCTCACCGGCAAGCCCGTGCTCGGCGAGACGCTCGGCCGGGCCGGCGTCACCAGCGACCTTGTCGTGCAGGGTGCACACGCCGCCATGTTCTCCCAGCTCCGGCCGTTCACCGACGGCGAGTGGACGCTGATCAACGAGTGGCTCGACCGCGTGTACGACGACTTCGTCGGCAAGGTCGCGCAGGGCCGCAGGATGACAGCCGAGCAGGTACACCAGATAGCCAAGGGCCGCGTGTGGACGGGTGCCGACGCGGCGGGCAACGGCCTGGTCGACGAGCTCGGCGGCCTGGCGACGGCCACCGCGATCGCGCGCAAGCGGGCCGGCCTCTCGCCGAAGGCCCCGGTGCGCGTGTTCCCGCGGGTCAGCCCGGTCGACAGGCTGCGCCCCGCGGAGTCCAGCGAGAGCCACAACGCGGCAGCAGCGAGCCTGTTCGCGGACAGCTGGGGACCGGCCTGGCAGCTCGCGATGCGCGTCGGCTTGCACCCGTACGGACCGCTGACGCTGCCGGGCACCTGGCTCTTCGAGTGAGGGAACGGCAGATCCCCGGCGAACCGCCGTCCGCGCCAGCGCGGCCGCAGGGGTTCGCCGGGCCGGCCGGCCTCGACGCGGCGCTCGCCGCCTGGGCCGGCGCGGTCACCCTCGTCACGATCGCCGACGGCAGGGACGACATCGGCACGACTGTCAGCGCGTTCTGCCCGGTCTCGGCCGAGCCGCCGCTGGTGCTCGTATCGCTGATCGCTGACTCCTATCCAGCCGAGGTGCTCGCCCGCCGGGGCGCCTTCGCGGTGACCCTGCTCGCGGCCGGCCAGCGTGCGCTGGCCGGCCGCTTCGCCGCGCCAGGCCGGCCGAGCGCGCGGTTGCTGCTGGAGAACGTCCCGCACCGGCGGGGCGCCATCTCCGGTGCGCTCATGCCAGAAGGCGGGCTGGCCGCGCTCGAGTGCTCGGTCACGAGCCGGATCGAGGCCGGCGACCACGTGCTCCTGATCGGGGCCGTGACGGCGGTTGCTTACCTCGCCGAGTCCGGCGACCCGCTGATCAGGTTCCGCGGCCGCTACCTGTCCTGACGCACTGTTGTCCCGACCACTGGCTGCCCGTTACCCGTTCAGGTAGGCGAGGACCGCCAGCACGCGACGGTTGTCGTCGTCGGAGGCCGCCAGGTCCAGCTTCGCGAAGATGCTCGTGCTGTGCTTGCTGACAGCCTTCTCCGACACGAAGAGCCGCTGCGCGATGGCGCTGTTGGACCGGCCCTCAGCCATCAGCCCGAGCACCTCGCGCTCCCGTGCGGACAGCCGCGCCAGCGGCTCCTGCCTGGCCCTGCGGCCGAGCAGCTTGGTCACGACTTCAGGGTCCATGACCGTGCCGCCGCCGGCCACGGTCTGAATGGCGTCGACGAACTGGTCGTCGTTGAACACCCTGTCCTTGAGCAGGTAACCAACGCCGCCCGCGTCGTCGGCGAGCAGTTCGCGCGCGTAGAGCTGCTCCACGTACTGCGAGAGCACGAGCACCGGCAGGCCGGGCACGGCCCTCCTAGCCTCCAAAGCGGCACGCAGCCCGTCATCGGTGAACGTCGGCGGCAGCCGCACGTCCACGATCGCCACATCGGGTCTTTCCTGCAGCAGTGCCTGCAGCAGGCCGGGCGCGCTGTCCACCGCCGCGGCGATCTGGAACCCGTGCGCCTCAAGCAGCCGGACCAGGCCTTCCCTCAGCAGGTAGAGGTCTTCGGCGACGACAACACGCACGGCACCTCCAGCACCACGATGGTCGGCCCGCCAGCCGGGCTGCTGATCGCCATGATGCCGTCGAACGCCGCCAGCCGCTTCTCCACCCCGGCCAGGCCGCTGCCCTGCGCCGGATCCGCCCCGCCGAGGCCAAAGTCCGTCACATCGATCCGCAGCATGCGGTCGCGGTGCGAGACATCGATCCGCGCCCCCCGCGTCCCCGAATGCTTCGCCGCGTTCGTCAGCAGCTCGGCGACCGCGAAGTAGCAAGCGGTCTCGACCGGCCCGGGCGGCCGTCCGGGCAGGTCGATCCGCGTCTCGACGGCCAGCGGACAGTCGAGCGCCAGCGCACGCACGGCGTCGGCGAGGCCGCGGTCGGCCAGCACCGGCGGATGCACGCCGCGCACCAGCTCGCGCAGCTCGGTCAGCGCCTTCGCGGAGGTCTCCCGCGCCTCAGCGACCAGCGCCAGGGCCGCGTCCGGGTTGGACGGGATCAGCCGCTCGGCCGCGCGCAGGTTCATGCCCAGCGCCACCAGCCGGGCCTGCGCCCCGTCGTGCAGGTCGCGCTCGAGCCGCCGCAGGTCGCTGGCTGCGGTGTCCACGACGACCGCGCGGCTCTCGGTGAGCTGCCGCACCTGCCTCGTCAGCTCGACGTCGGGGGCCAGGCCAAGGAGCCGCCTGGCCGACGAGAACGTCTGCGGGACCAGCCATGCCCCGAACACAAGGAAACAGAGGCCTTCCGCCGCCGCCCAGCCGGGCCCGGGGCCGCTCGCACCCGTCAGGAC
>JASHTT010000377.1 GCA_030040415.1 Streptosporangiaceae bacterium
CGTTCGGCTGATACCGTGGGTCACCGTGTGGTGAACTTCTGTAACTAGCCAGGAGGTCGGTCCGGCGACGCTGCGGACTGGGGGTGGCTGATGAGCGGCAACAGCCAGGCACCGTCCTGGCCGAAGGTGCTGGCCACGACGTTCCGGTTGTGGTTCACGCGCCGCGTGCTGCCGCCGCGCGAGCGCACGGCCGGCACTCCGCCTGACCGGACCAAGTGGGTCATCGCGGGCCTAGTCATCTTCCTGGCTGCCACGGCCGTGGGTACCGAGATCGCGACCGCGCGCGACTCGGACCACAAGACCACGCGATCTGCTGACCCGAAGGTCACGCATAACGCAGCGCTCGCTGCGGCTGCGGCCGACCGGCAGCTCGCGGCCGCCTGGATTACCGCGCAGGTCAGCCCCGGCGTCATCGTGTCGTGCGATCCGCTGATGTGCTCCGCGCTGCAGCAGGACGGCTTTCCCGCCGCCAACCTGGAGCAGCTCGGCCCGGGTGCGATAGACCCGCTGGGTTCGGGCATCGTCGTCTCCACAGCGGCGATTCGCAATCAGATCGGCCCAAGGCTGTCGAGCGTCTACGCGCCGATAGTCATCGCCAGCTTCGGCCGCGGTACCAGCGCCGTGCAGGTGCGGGTCGTGGCGCCCGACGGCGCTGCCGCGCAGCTGTCGGCCGACCGCGACGACATCCTCGCCCGGAGGGCAGCCGGCCGGCAGTTACTGCACAACAGGAACGTCCACCTGTCCGCGGTGGCGCGACAGCAGCTCTCGGCGGGCTTGGTCGATTCGCGGCTGCTGATAACGATGGCCGCGCTGGCCGCCGATTACCCCGTTTACGTTCGCCAGTTCGGCGACGCCGGGCCGGGTGCCCCGGTGGGAACCCCGCTGCGCTCCATGACCATACGTGCCTGGGTGCCCCTACGGCACGACTCGCCTGCCAGCTACCGGCGTCTGGTGCTGGCATTCCTGCGGGCGCAGCGAGCGCCGCTCCTCGCCCGCACGCAGGTTCTTGGCAACGGAACCAGGACTGCCCTGAGGATCGAGTTCACCGCGCCCAGCGTGCTCGGGCTGCTCGGTGCGCACTCGCAGAGCTGATGGGCGGCCTAGGGGAGGAGAAGCACATGCGTTCGGTAACGACCTGCACGCGCCTCGCGGTCACGTCGGCGGCCGCACTGCTCGCGGCACTGCTGGTCGTCGTCGGGCAGCTAGGGCTGGCTGTCCCGGCGGCGTCCGCATCGCAAGCTGGCGGAGTCGGCTGGGTCAGGCTCACGCACCTGTCACCCAACACGCCGGCCGTCGACGTCTACCTGTACTCGTTCGGCGACCCGAGTGCTCAGCTCGTGCTGAGGCATGTCAGCTACGGCACGGTATCGCCGTTCGAGCAGTTGGCCGCCGGCGAGTACACGGTGGCGATGCGGCTGGCCGGCGCCTCGGCCAGTTCCAAGCCGGTGCTGTCGACGACCGTCGACGTCGTGGCCGGCCACGCGTACACCGTCGCCGGCCTCGGGCCCGCGTCCGGCCTGCGGCTTGAGGTCCTGCCTGACCCGCTCACGGCGCCGCGCGGCAAGGCGCTGGTGCAGGTGATCCAGGCTTCGCTGAAGCAAGACGTGGTCACGGTCACCGCCGGCGGGCAGTCGCTCGCCACCGGGCTGAAGTTCGGCGACTTCACCGGCTTCCGCACCGTCTCGCCCGGCACGCTGACCGTGAAGGCGGTGGGTCCGAGCGAGTCTGCCACGGATGGCGTGACCGTCGCCGCTGGCACGATACATACGCTCGTCGTGCTTGACGGCAAGGGTGCGCTGGCGATCGACAACCTGCTGGATGCCGCGGGCAGCAAGGTCGCAGCCGTCGGCGGTGCGCAGACTGGGTTCGGCGGCACGGCCGGTCGACCCGGCGCGCCGTTGATGCCGTGGGCCGCAGCCGGGATAGCCGGTCTGCTGTGCGTCGGCACAGGCGGGTTCCTGGTGAGCCGCAGGCGGCGCCCGGCCATGCATGCCCGTTAGCGCGCGAGGCCGATCCGCTGGCAGGCACGCGCGGCCGGACGCGGGCGCGGGGCGGGGCGGGGCACGGCCTGGCGGCGCACGCGCAGAGGCGCCAGGGCTCCGCAGTGCGCCAGGGCTGCGCAGTGGGCCTGGGCTGCGCAGTGGGCCTGGGCTGCGCGGTGCTCCAGGGCTGCGCAGTGCGCCAGGGCGGCACGTGTCACGGGTCAGGCTGGTGCGACGGCCGCTGGCAGTGGCGGCGATGGTGCTCGGCCTCGTGGCTGCGTGCGTAGCCGCAGCCGGGCTCACCTGGGCAAGCCAGTCAGGCAAGCCGCCCGCGCCGCTCGGGCGGACGCCGTTCGTTCCCGTGCCGCGTGGTCACTGGGCCGCCGTGCCCGGGCCGCGGGCGGGCCGGCCGGTCGCCCTGCCGGAGAGCCTGGACATCCCGGCGATCGGGGTGCGGACAAAGCTGGTCCGGCTGGGTCTGGAGAAGGACGGGTCCCTCCAGGTGCCGTCCTCTGTCGCCGTCGCAGGCTGGTACACCGGCAGCCCGAGGCCCGGCGGAGTCGGCGCCGCTGTCATCGCCGGGCACGTCGACTCTTACCTCGGGCCCGGCGTCTTCTTCCGGCTCCGGCTGCTGCGGCGCGGGGACCTGGTCTACGTGCGTCGCTCCGACGGCAGTCTCGCGGTGTTCGCGGTTACCGCGGTGCGCACGTTCCTGAAAAGCAAGTTTCCCACCGCCGCGGTGTACGACCCGGTGCCGGACGCCCAGTTGCGGCTGATCACCTGCGGTGGCACGTTCGACCCGGCGACGGGTCATTACCTCAGCAACGTGATCGTGTTCGCCACGCTGCGGCCGGGCCGGGCCGCCAGGACTGACGACGCTGCCCGCTGAGCCCGGCGGAGGACGCTGCCCGCTGAGCCCGGCGGACAGCGCCACCGCCAGCGCGCTGCGGACGTGCGACGATGCTGCGAAAGGCCGGCGGGTGAGGCGGTGGGCAGCAGCATGACCGAGGCGCAGGCGAGGAAGCCGGGCAGCGGCTCCTGGCAGTGGGGCCGGACCGCGCAGACGCAGCGCGCGCTGCTGGACGCGGCGCGTGACGTGTTCACCCGGCAGGGCTTCGCCGAAGCCGGCATCGCCGAGGTGGTCGAGCGGGCCGGATCGAGCGTGGGCAGCCTGTACCACCATTTCGGCGGGAAGAGCGAGTTGTTCCTCGCACTCTGGCAGGAGCATCAGCTTGCCTACGAGCAGGCGGCCAGCGCTGCCGTGGCGGCGGCTCGCAAGTCGGGCGTGACCGATCCGGCAGAGCTGTTCGCCGCCGGAGCCCGCGCCTACCTCGAGGGCAGCTGGCAGCGCAGGGACCTCGCGATGCTGTTCTCGACGGGGGACGGCCCGCCCGGCTTCGAGTTGATGAAGCGGCACCGCGGGCACGAGTGGATCAGGCAGAACGACGCCCTGCTGCGGCTGTCCGACACCTCGCTGGACAGGCTGTACGCGGCGGTGCTCACGTCGCTGATCGGCGAGGGATCGCGCGAGGTCGCGGCGGCGAAGACGCGGGCGCAGGCCGACGAGATCATCAACGCGGTCATCGAGTACGCCCGGCGGGTGATGTCCGGCGGTCCGGCGCGGCACTAGACGCCGGCCAGTACGCGGAGCCGCACACGTTACGGGCTGAGCGCGATCCCCATTGGGCTGGACTGGCCGGTGGCCAAGACGGTCGGCGCGGTCGCGCCGTCGAGCGGCATCTTGTCGATAGTGCCGCTGCCCTGGTCAGCCCAGTAGACGCTGGTGCCATCGACCGCGATCGCGACCGGGTCGTCCTGGCCGGAGGCCAGGACGGTCGGGGTGCCACCGGCCAGCGGCATCTTCTCGATGGTGCCCCCGGTTTCATCAGCCCAGTAGAGATTGCTGCCTTCCACCGCGATCGCGACCGGGTCGTCCTGGCCGGACGCCAGGACGGTCGGTGCGGCTGCGCCGCCCGGCGGCACCATGTCGATGGTCCCGCTGCCCTTGTCAGCCCAGTAGACGCCGCTGCTATTTACCGCGACCGCGAC
>JASHTT010000378.1 GCA_030040415.1 Streptosporangiaceae bacterium
TGGCCGCCACACCAGGGCGGGGGCTTGCCGCGACGTCGGGACCCGCGCGAGTCGCGATAGCGGGCCCAAGGCTGGCCGCGACGTCAGGGTAAGTGCCGGGCACTGCGCCAGTGCTACCGAGCCAGGAGCTGCCGCCGGGCGCGACCGATGCTCTCGCCGACGGCGTGCCGAGCGCGGTTAGGACGCCAGTCGTCGCCTGCGGTCCTGCGGGTAAGGCATCCGCCACGGTAAGCGTTGCCGACGTCACGCCGAGCTGGGCCGCGAGCCCGGCTACTTCGTCTGCCGTCCGCGCCAGGTCGACGACCAGCACCGGCATGCGCAACCTGATCGCCGCGCACGCGGCGGCGAGGCCGATGTGACGCAGCGCGGTCTGGTCCCGGCCCGTCAGGAGCACGCCGCGGGCCGCCTCCTGCCAACTCACCGCCGCCAGGCCGCCGGTGCCGGAGCGCACGCCTAATGCGCAGCCACCGCGTGTCACGGTGTGCCCGGCAGCCAGCGCGGCCGTGTGCGTCCGCGACCTCACAAGCGCCAGCAGCCGGGGAGAGGACGGCGCCGCGGCTTCGGGCCGCCACCAGCGCGGCCACAGGACGACGGCCGCCTCAACCGCGGCCGGGAGCAGCGCAAGGGGGAACTGCGGCGGCAGCCAGCGCGCCAACCCGGACAAGACCAGCGCCGGATGCGACAGAGCGGCTGGGTGGCTAGCCAGCAGACGCGGCCATGCGGACAAGCCGTGCCACGCTGCTCGAGGTCCGACGACCAGCGCCCACGACATGCCGGCAGCCGCTGGCAGCACTAGCCAACGCAGCCGCCACTTGCTGATCCGGCCGACGACAACGAGGCAGACCGCGATGGCCAGGGTGAGTTGCGCGAACAGCAGCTGGCCTGCGACCGCCGCCGTTGCCAGAGCGGCGACTAACTCACCGCGGGATAACGGGCGAGTGCCGGACAAGCGGTGCGGTGGCCGCCCGGCCAGCCCTAAGGCCTGGGCTCGCATGGCGGCTCAAGGTTCCCAGTCCTCCACCGTGTGTGTCCAGGAAGTGGCCATATTGCCGCCATTCGCTTCGGGCAGCGGCGGCCGCGGTGACTCGATCACGAGCCGGAACATGTCCGGACGCAGCACTGCCATCGTCAGCGCGACCGGCTGGCCGGTCTCGGGGGCGTCGAACCGGACGGTCACGATCATCGCGGGCTGACCCGGGGTGAGCCGGAGGCTGCGGGCGACCGCCGGCGGCGGTGCCTGCAGTTCTATGTGCACCGCGCCCGGCACCCCGGTCGGCTGTCGTGCGGCCGGATCCGTCGCAGCGGCGTCGCCGATCCCGCTGAGTTGCAGCAGGTTGAGCACGGCCGGCAGTCCCGCGCTCACACTGGCCTCGTCCAGCATGGCGACGTCGCCGGGCAGGTAGCTGGTGCACAGCGCGGCGGGCTCGCCGCCGGCCGTCCAGAAGAACCGCAGCACGCACACGTGCTGCGAAGGCGGTAGCTTCAGCGCCCAGCCGATGTCCTCCGGCGGCAGCCGCCAGGTGACGTGCCGACTGCGGCAAGTGAAGTCACCGCCCATGGCGTCCACATACGAAACCAGGCCCGAGACGCCTTCCAGGCTGATGAGGTACTCGGCCGGGCTGGCCCTGTACAGCTGGCCGTCGGCCAGCCGCCGGACCAAGTGCCGCGCGATTAGCTCTTCGACAGCAGCGTCGATCTCGGCGGGACCGACGTTGTACCGCCGGGCCAGGGCCGAATGCCGCGGCAGCCGCCAGCCCGGCTCGTGATGCACAAGCGCCGCCGCGAGACGGTCGGCCAGCACGCTCACCGCGGCACCCGCGGTCTGCGGTACGTCACCGTTCCCGGTGCCCCGGGATTCGCGCAGTCCGCGATTCCCCGGGCCGGGCCTAAGAGCGCCAGCCTCGCTGCTCGCGCCCCCACCTGGGCGCGCCGGAGTGGCATCATCGTCTGCGGACGTTGGCCAGCCAGTGTGCGGGGCGCTCATGGTGGCTCACTCGGCGTGGCGCCGGGAAATGGCGACGAGCACTCGGCCTAGCACGATCAGCACCAGGACGAAAACGAGCAAGATCAGCGCCGCATCGTAGGCGAGGATGCGACCGGAGGTCGTTCCGACATTCCAGAAGTTGAACACCGCATAGGTGAGGAACGGCACAGGCGAGTTAGTCAGGGCCAGCGTCGGCGTCGTGTCGCTCCACCCGGCCGTGTACAGCAGCGGCGCAGTCTCACCGACCGAGATCGCGATGGCGACCAGCACGCCGGTGACTATTCCTGGCATCGCAGTCTTGAATACGACCCGCCGCAGGGTCCAAGTCGGTGGCATGCCGAGCGCCTCGGCACCCTCCCGGTAGGAGACCGGGACCTGGGACAGCGACGTCTCTGTTGCCTTCGTGATGTACGGGATCGTCACGACCGACAACACCAACACCGCCGGCAGCAGGCCGAATCCCCAGTGCAGGCCGATTACGAGAGCAAAGAACCCGACCAGGCCGAGAACTATGGACGGGATGCCGGCCAGCACTTCGTACGCGCCACGCAGGATCCCGCTGAACCGGCCCTGGCCGAACTCGGACAGGTACATGCCGGTAAGGATGCTGATCGTGCCGCTGACGATGACCACGCCAACGGTGATCATCAGCGTGCCGATGAGCGCCTGCCGGAGGCCGTCGGCGTCACCGGCCTGCGTATTGGTGGTCAGCACACTCCACTGCCAGTTCGGGATGGCTCGGACGATGATCCCTCCTGCCAGCCAGATGGCCGGGCCGAGCACGAGCAGCATGCCGATAGCGCACAGGGCCCAGAAAAAGAGGTTCGAGCTTCTCCTGCGGAAGTCGCGTCGCCCCCCGCTGCCGGCGCCGCGCGCACCCAGCGGCTGCGGGACAGCCGATGCTGGCGAAGCGCTTGGTGTCGTGCTCATGACTTCAAAGGCCCCTTCCGACCGGAAGACCCGAGCCCGAAACTCGCTGCACGAGCAACCGGGCAACCACGTTCGAGGCAAGCGTGATCACCATGAGAATCAGGGCCAGATAAGCGAACGCGCTTATATCCATCTTGTCGGTGATGGCGGTGTCCAGGTTCTGGACGATGTTGGCGGCTATTGTGATCATCGCAGCATACAAGTTCGTGGGCAGGACGCCGAGCGCCACGCCGCACGTCATGGCGACCGCAATGGTCTCACCGAGAGCGCGGCCAAGGCCGAGCACAACCGCCCCCACGATGCCCGCGCCCACCCAGGGCAGCGTCACCCGGCGGGCGCATTCCGCGTCCGACATGCCCAGCGCGATCGCGCCCTCGCGCGGCAGCAGCGGGACGCCGCGGATGAGGTCGCGCGCCGTCGAGGCGATGATCGGGATGATCATGACAGCGAGCACGAGGCCAGATGTCAGCAGGCCCTGCCCGTTCCCGGTATCACCGCGGAGGAACGGTAGCCAGCTCGGCGCGTTGTTGGCGATGAGCGGCGCTACGTCATGGGCGATTATGGGACCGAACGTGAGCGCGCCCCACAGGCCGACAAGCACGCTAGGCACCCCGGCCAACAGTTCAAGGAACGCGCCGACTACGTTGGCCAGCCGCCTTGGCAGCAACTCGACGATCGCGAGTGCCGCGCCGATTGACACGGGCACGGCGATGATGAGGGCGATCGCCGATGTTGCGAGCGTCCCTAGGACCTCTGGCAGGGCGCCGAACTCCTCGCCCGGCAGGTGCAGCAGGCCGTCGCTCTTGACCGGCGTGCCGTACTGGGAGCCAAAGTTCCACTTCGATCCGGTGATGAAGCCCAGGCCGCTGAACCTCATGGCTGGGATCGCCTTGTCGATCAGCAAGGCCAGCACGAGCACGAGCATCAGCAGCGGCACCACCGCACCGCCGCGGCCAAGCCAGCGGAGCAGGTCCCCGTTACGGATCCTGGCGCGGAGCATTCCGGCAAGCCGGCGGAGGGGCGGGGTTCCCGCCCCTCCGGCCGGCTGCGCGGCTGGTGCGGTGGCAGCCATCTGCTTAGCTCGATATCGAGCTGACCAGTGCCTTGGACACGCTCTGCGTGGCC
The DNA here is from genome assembly GCA_030040415.1 of Streptosporangiaceae bacterium. Lineage (GTDB taxonomy): Bacteria > Actinomycetota > Actinomycetes > Streptosporangiales > Streptosporangiaceae > JAJYUU01. The sequence goes on from JASHTT010000378.1 coordinate 4,040, forward strand.
GACGGCAGCGGCTCGAAGTTCACCGAGGACAGGTAGGTCGAGGTGTCCCCGGTGGTGAGGATCCAGTTAAGGAACGCCTTCACCGCGGTTGCCTCGGCCGCGCTTGGCTGGGTCTTCTTGACGATCGCGTACTCGTAGTTGATGATCGGGTAGCCGCTGGCGGACGAGCTGTTGATAAGCGGCTCTCCCCCGCTCGCCGGCGCAGTCGGGAAGCTAGACAGCGCCGCGCTGATCGTTGACGTGGTGGGCTGCACGTACTTGCCTGCCTTGTTCGCCAGAGACGCCTCGCCGAGGCCCGCCGCAGTGGTCTTGGACAGGTAGCTGATGCCGATGTAAGCGATGCAGCCCTTGGTCGAGCCGCAGCCTGACACCATGCCGCCGCTGCCGGTCTCGGCCAGCGCGCCCGGAACACTTGGCCAGGTGATCGTCGTGCCGATGTTCGACGACGGCCATGCGCTCGGGTCCTGGGCGTTCAGGTACGACGTGAAGAGGAACGTGCTTCCGGAGCTGTCCGCCCGGTGCAGCGTCACGATCTTCAGGTTGGGCAGCGTCACGCCCGGGTTCAGCGCCGCGATTGCGGAGTTGTTCCAGCTCGTGATCTTGCCGGTGTAGATATCGGCGAGCACGGTCCCGTTCAGGTTGAGCGGAGTCTTGATGCCCGGAACGTTGTAGTTGACCATGAGCGCGGCCACGGTCAACGGGATGTTCAGCAGGCCTGGGTAGGTGGCCAGGTCGGAGCTGGACAGGTAGGCGTCCGAGGCGCCGATGTTGACCAGCCCCTCGGCCGCGTCGGTGATCCCGGTGCCGGAGCCGGTGGCGCCGGAGGTGACGGTCACGCTGGTGTTCACGCTGGAGTAGGCCGTCTGCCAGGCACCAAACAGCGGGAACAGCAGCGTGCTGCCGGTCTCGGAGATCGTCTTGCCGCTGGAAGAAGCGGACGTAGACGACGGCGTCGACGTCGTGGTGCTGGAGCCGCAAGCTGCCGCCAGGATCGTAAGCGGAACCAGAGCGGCCGCCGTGCAGATCAAGCGGATGTTCTTGCTCACCTAGGATTACTCCTTTACTTTTGGAACGTGCGCGCTGATGCGCGCTTGGCAGGACTCGCACGCGGTTGCGTGCGACTGTGGTCCGCGCATTCGCGCGGCCCTGCGCCCGGGCGGGAGAAATGCAGTTCTGCCGTCCGGGTGGTCTGTGTTAACCAAAGCGCCCCCCGACATAGCCGGCCGTCTCTTGCTCGGTCGGGTGCTCGAACACCTGCTTGGTTTCGCCGAACTCCACTAGGCGCCCTCGGTTGAGGAAGATGGTCCAGTCGGCAATCCGGGTCGCCTGAGCCATGTTGTGGGTCACGACCAGCACGGTTATCTCCGGCAGCAGAGTCCGCACGAGCTTCTCGATCGCCTCGGTGGCATTCGGGTCGAGGGAGGAGGTCGGCTCGTCCAGCAGCAGCACGTCTGGCCGGACGGCGAGGGCCCTGGCCAGGCAGAGCAGCTGCTGCTGACCGCCGGAGAGCCGGAATGGCGAATCCTTGAGCCTGTCCTTCACGGCATGCCACAAACCCACGGCTGTCAGGTATTCCTCGGCCACGGTGGACAAGGCGTTACGCGGCGCCATCTTGTGCACACGGACGCCCGCCGTGACATTCTCGGAGATCGACATCGGGAAGGGGTTCGGTCGCTGGAAGAGCATGCCGACGCGGCGCCGGAGCGACATCAGGTCCTCCCCGGGGTGCCAGATGCTGCGCCCGCCGAGCAGCACGTCACCGGCATGCCGGTAGCCAGTGACCTTGTCGTTCATCCGGTTGAACGTGCGCAGCAGCGTCGACTTGCCTGACCCGGTTGGGCCGATGATCGCCGTGACCGCGCCCCGTCGCACCTCGACGTTGATCTCGGACAGGACAGTGTGCTGGCCGAAGCCGAGGGTCAGGTTGACAGTGCGGAGCGCGATCGAATCAGCGTCTGCACTCGTCGCATTCGCCGCGGGAGCCGCCGGAGGAGCGAAGGTCTTGCCCTGCGCGTCGCCCGAGTCGGCAGGATCAGCCCGAGTTGACATTCTGCTGCCTCGCCATTGACGGTCGGTGATTGCTTGCCGACAGTGCGTCGGCTACGCCACCTTTCTAGGTAGCGAGGGTGAACGAACATTGAACTGAAGACGCTCTTGCAGGCGACGACAAGGTGACATGTAGTAGAACAAGCTGAGGCAGTGCGCCCCGTATCCGGACGCACTGCCTCAAACTTTGCCCGCGCAGCGAGCCGCTTACCGCCTAGACGGCCACCTCCAGCTCGCTGACCTGCCCTGTTGCGGCGGTTACCCCGCGCTGCGCCGAGATCCCGCCGGGTGCGAGCACCCGCAGGGTCCAGTCCCCGGGGGCGGCGAAGAAGCGGAACCCGCCGTCCTCGCCCAGCGGCACCTCCGCCACGAAGTCACCGCCGGAGTTGAGCAGCCGCGCGTACCCGGCCCCCACCGGCGATCCGGCCCTGGTGACCTTCCCCTGGATGATCGCCTGGTTGCCCACGCTGGTCACAGCGGCACCGCCCGCGGGCGCCCCGCAGCCTGAAGCTGCCGCCTGACCCGGCCCGGTCATACCGGATCCCCGACCTCGATGGGCACGCCGACCAGTGAGCCGTATTCGGTCCAGGACCCGTCGTAGTTCTTCACGTTCGGCTGGCCGAGCAGCTCGTGCAGCACGAACCAGGTGTGCGCCGAACGCTCGCCGATCCGG
>JASHTT010000379.1 GCA_030040415.1 Streptosporangiaceae bacterium
GGCCCGTCGCCCTGGCTGAAGATAGAGATCACGAGCGTCTACCTGCCGCCAAGCCCGGGTGTCGGCGGCCAGGTCGGCATAGCCGAGATCGAGGTTCCGGGCGTGTCGGCGAGCCGGTCGATAGTCGCGCCGGACGTGCGGCTCCCCGGCGATGCTGACCCGACCGCCGTCGTGCTCGCCAAGGCCGAGCCGCAGCCGTCTGGTTGCATGCTCACGTCGCTGCGCTGGGTCTGCTCGCCCGCGCTGGAGACGTCGACCGAGGAGCAGTACGGCTTCGACCACATGTTCTCGGTGGCTCGGCCCGAACTGGCGAGCCTGTCCGGAACCGCCGTGCTGACCAGCCCGAGCCTGATCGAGCGCTACGCGTTCGGCGGCAAGCAGCAGCCGTCGGTCACCGCATCCTCCAGCTACGTCGCTGAGCCGCAGGATCTCGCGTCCTCGGCATTCGACGCGAACCCGCAGACCACCTGGGTATCCGGTGCCGACGACCGGCACCCGACGCTGACCATCAGGTGGCACGGCGACAAGACCGTACGCACAGTGCTGATCCAGCGGCCGCCGAGCGTGATCGGCAGGCTTGGCGTGACTGTCACCGGGTCGCGCGGCCAGGTGCGCAGCGGTGTCCTGGGCGGTCCCGGCTTCCTCGCCCTCTCCGGGCTCAGCTTCGCGCCGATGCGCACCGACTCGATCACCCTGAGGTTCTCCGCGTCGCAATTGCCGGTGCAGGTCACCGAGGTGACGATTCCCGGCGTCCGTCCGCTGAGCGTGAACTACGCGGCACCCTTCCGGCTGCCGTGCGGCCGCGGCCCGCTGATCGAGTTCGACGGCAAGGCCGTGCCGACGAGCGTCAGCGGCACGATCGCTGACGTGCTCGAGGGCAGGCCGATGACGTTCACCGCGTGTGCGGGGGTGACCGTCGCCGCAGGCACTAACCGTGTGATCGAGCCGCAGAGCGATGCGTTCAGCGTGCAGGCCGTGGTGCTTGACCGGACCGGCCCTAGCTCCCTGGCCAGCGCGGCCCCGGCCAGCGACGAGCCGGTGCGGACCATCAGCTGGACCAGTTCGCGGCGCGTGCTGGCCGTCTCCGCGGCCCGGCAGTCGTTCCTGGTCGTCGACGAGAACTTCAACGCTGGCTGGCAGGCGAGCATCGGCGGCAGGACCCTGGCCCCGGTACAGCTCGACGGTTGGAAGCAGGGCTGGCTGCTGCCAGCGGGCACGCGGGGACTTGTAACGCTGAGCTACCGGCCGCAGGCCACCTTCCGCCTGTCCGTCGTGGCTGGCCTGACAGCTCTCGTTCTGGTAGCCGGCGTGGCCTTCGTGCCGTTCCGGCGGCGGCGTGCGCGGCCGTCGAGCCCGGCCGCGGCCGCCGCCCACCCCGAGACGGCCTTGCCGACGGGGACGACCGCCGGAGGCCACCGGAGTCAGCCCGGCTGGCTGATGCCGGTGGCCCTGCTGGGCCTGTCTGCCATCTTCGGCATCTGGGTCGCTGGTTATCCGGGCGCCGTCTTGCTGCCTGCCACGACGCTGTGTTTCCTCGTGCTGACAGCATTCGGCGACGCGTCGCGGGTCTGGGCCGTGGCCGCCGGTCCCTGGAGTGTGCCGGTGCTGCTGCTGGCGGCTGCCGTTGCCGAGGTCGCGGGTGCCAGCCTGACCGGGCAGGCCGGCCAGTTGCTCTCGCAGACAGTGCCGCAGGTTCTGTGCATGGTGCTGGTCGCCCGCCTGCTCGCCGCGCTTTTCCCGGCCAGCGATCGGGGGACAGCAGACCCTGGCTGACCCTGACCTGTTACGTGTACGTGTCCCAAATACCGTTAACATCCTCAGCGGCGAGCACTATGATCACCCGGAAAACTGCAGGTGCGGTTCACTCCTGGAGGACGGATGCGCCGGCTAACAGGGCTTGTGATCAGCGCACTTGGCGCGTTCCTGATCGTGCTGGCCCTGCTCATACGGTTCTTCGTGGTCGGGCAAGTGGTCAAGGACCCGCTGAACGAGAGCGACGTCTTCACGCTGACCGCGAGCAACGTGAACTACTTCAGCCCTGCGCTGCTGTCCGAGGAAAGCGGCGTGACGATGGAGGACACCTCCACCGTGCAGGGCGACAACGCGGCCGGTTCCTCCGGCACGGCGGTCTGGAACACGTTCTCTTACCTGTACGACGAGACCAACGGCAAGCCCTTCGAGTACACGACCGAGCGGCTGGCCTTCGACCGGCACAACGCCCAGCTGGTCAACTGCTGCGGGGCGGCGATCAACGGCGACGGCAAGCTGCACCTGTCCGGGCTCGGCGTCATCTGGCCGATCGGCTCGAAGAAGCAGACCTACGAGGTCTACAACACCACGCTGATGCGCCCTGAGCCGTTCAAGTACGTGGGCACTGGCACTGTCGACGGCGAACTCACCTATAAATACGTCAACACCCTCACGAACGTGAAGGCCGGCTCGGAGACCCTGCCCGGGGCCCTGGTAGGGATGAGCTCGCGCAGCAGCGTGACGCTGCCCGAGTACTTCACCGGCACGACCGTCGACTGGGTCGATCCGGTCACCGGCGCGCCGGTCAAGTCGCAGTACGGGGAGCACGTCTACCTCACCGACAGCAGCGGCACCGAGGTGCTGAACCTGCTCGACGCCAGCTTCGGCAGCACGCCAGCCTCGGTGGCCTCGGCCGTCTCGACGGCCAAGAAGTACGACAACCTGGTGGGGCTCGTCGAGGTGATCATCCCGCTGGCGGGCGGGCTCGCCGGGGTCGTGTTGCTGGCGGTCGGCATCTTCCTGGCCCTGTCGACTGGCGCCAGCCGCAAGGCAGAGGACGAGCAGCAGGACGAGCTAGAGGGCGGCGCTGTCACCGCTTAGCTGATCGCCGTAGTCGCTGGCCCAGGCTGGTTCCGATGAGGCGCTCGCTGTTGCCGGGCGCCTGGCGGCTGCGGCTTTCGCGCGGCGGCCGAGCGCGAGGCCGATGCAGCCGCACAGCACGTCGCACGCCGTGCTGACGACCCTGGTGACGAGCGCGATCGCCACCGCGGCACCGTGCGGCATCGCGGTCACCAGGGCCGCGACAAGGATGAGCTCGCGAGCTCCGATCCCGCCGGGGAAGACGACAAGCAGCAGGCCGGCGCAGAAGGCCAGGGCGTAGCCCCCGATGGCGATGAGCAGCACGTGGGTGCCGCGCCCTGTCATGTCCGCGGCCAGCAACCACACCTGCAGGCCGAGCAGCAGCCAGCCGAGATAGTTCCAGGCCAGCGCCCTGGCCAGCCCGGCCATCGTCGGAGCCCGTTCCAGTGGCTGCATCCTGGCCAGCCGCATGGCCCTGTCCAGCAGCCTGCCGAGCACGGGCGGGCAGAGGCACAGGGCGATCACCGGGATGATCGCGAGAGCCGGCCAGTACTCCCTGGCGGTGCCGGGGGATGCCAGCGGCAGCGCGACCGCCGCGACAGTCAGCCCGGTGCCGATCGTGACGGCGAGCGACACGACGACCGAGGCTGCTCCCCGGCGGCGCGCCACGCCGGCGTCGTTCCCCATCTCGACCTGCGCGGCGAAGGCCCAGATCGCGCCGGGAACGTACTTGCCAAGCTGTGCGACGAAGTTGACCCTAGCGGCGGTGCGGACGGGCAGCGGCGAGCCGAGGTCTGCCAGGACCGCCCGCCAGGCCAGCATCATGCAGCACGCGCCCGTCATCGCCGCGGCCAGCGACAGGGCAACCGGGTACCAGTGCAAGCGGCCGAGTTGCGGGGTCACCTGCGGCCATACGGTGTACAGGCCGTAACCGCAGAGCGCCAGCACCGCAGCGAGCAGCACGGCCCGCAACCGCGGGTTGGCGGCCAGCGTGGCCAGCCTGGTCACCATGAGCCTCAGCGTACTGACGCTCTGGCGACAGCGACGCTCATGTGGTGTCCTTATCCCTGAAACCGGCTGATCTTGCCGGCGCGGCGCGACGGAGGTGGGCAGTGGGCTCGAGGGGATTCTGGCGGCGTGCTCAGGACGAGCCGGACTGGATCGCCGTGGTGGATCCCGACGGGACGCGGCACTCCGCCGGCGACCTGCTGGCCCGTGTGAACCAGCTCACACACGCACTCCAGGCCCGTGGCCTGCGACCGGGCGACGGGATCGCCTCGCTGCTGCCCAATGGCGCGGCGCCCACTGAGGTTTACCTCGCCGCGTTGCAGGCTGGCTGGTACCTGACGCCGCTCAACTGGCATTTCGCCGCCCCGGAGGCCGCTTACATCGCGTCCGACTGCCGCGCGCAGGCGTTCTTCGCGGACGAGCGGTTTGCCCAGCTAGCCGTGGAGGTCGCGGACCAGGCAGGCATCCCAGC
>JASHTT010000380.1 GCA_030040415.1 Streptosporangiaceae bacterium
GCCGCCGCGGGACAGGCGCACGGGAAACCGCGTCACACCATGATCACGGATGATCCGGGCCGTCCCAGTGGCCGGATTTACCGTGATCATGGTGTGCGACGGCCTCGGCCGCGGAGCGTTACTGTGTCGTGGTGACAGCAGCCGGTGATCTCCCCCCAGTCGGTGAGCTGCGCTTGGCCATAGGCGGCTCGCGGGTCCTGACCGACCCGGACGCGATGGAGGGCTACCGGCGGGATCAGACGCCGTCCGTCGAGCCTGGGTTGCCAGCGTGCGTCGTGCTCGCCGAGTCGACCGCTGACGTGTCGGCGACGCTTGGCTGGGCGCAACGGCACCGCGTGCCGGTTGTCCCGCGCGGCGGCGGCTCGAGCCTGGCCGGAGGGGCTGCCGCGACCGACGGCTGTGTGATCCTCTCGCTCGGCCGGATGAACGCGATCAGGGAGGTCGATCCCGGCAACGAGATAGCTGTCGCGGAGGCCGGGGTGTTCAACGCCGACCTGGACCGGGCGGCCGCCGGGCACGGCCTGATGTACGCGCCGGACCCGAGCAGCTACGAAATCTCCACCATCGGCGGGAACCTGGCCACGAACGCCGGCGGCCTGCGTTGCGTCAAGTACGGCGTAACCCGCGATGCCGTGCTCGGACTCGAGGTCGTGCTGGCCGGTGGCCGCGTGCTGCGGACCGGGCGGCGAACGGCTAAGGGAGTCACCGGATACGACCTGACCAGCCTGTTCGTCGGCTCGGAGGGCACGCTCGGGGTGATCACGTCAGCTACCTTGCGGCTGCGGCAGCGGCCGGTCAGCTACCCGGCCACGATGGCTGCCGGCTTTGCGAGCTTCGGTGCCGGAGCAGAGGCAGTAACCGCGATCCTGGCGGCACGGATCAGGCCAAGCCTGCTCGAGCTGATGGACTCCGCGACGCTGCGCGCGATCGACGAGTGGAAGAGCACCGGCTTCGGCGACGAGGTGCGGGCGCTGCTGATCGCCCAGGACGATACCCCGGCCGCTGACCAGGTAGTCCAGGCCATGCGTGACGTGTGCGCCGGCTCGGGCGCGGTGCTGGCCGACGTCTCGGAGTCAGAGGCCGAGTCGCGCCAGCTGCTGGACCTGCGCAGGCTCTCCTACCCGGCGATCGAGCGTCTCGGCGTGCCGATGGTGGAGGACGTCTGCGTGCCGCGCACCCGGCTGCCCGAGATGATCCAGCGGATCGAGCAGGCCGGCGAGCGGCACGGGGTCTTCATCGCCACGGTCGCGCACGCCGGCGACGGCAACCTGCACCCAGTGTTCGTCTACGACCGGGGCCTGCCGGAGGTCCCCGCGGCTGTCTGGTCGGCGGCCGACGAGGTGTTTCGCGCGGCCCTGGAGCTCGGCGGCACGCTCACCGGTGAGCACGGGATCGGGATGATCAAGCGTCGCTGGCTGGCCGAGGAGCTTGGCGAGGACTCGCTGGCGGTGCACCACGCCATCAAGGACGCGCTCGATCCCGCTGGCATCATGAACCCCGGCAAGGTCCTGTGACCCCCGCTACCGGAACGACGCGGTGGCTCACACCGCGCTGGAGCGACCGATCGCGAGGCCGCTGGCCAGGTCGAAGAAGTGCAGGTTGGAGACGTCGACGGCGAGCGTCGCCAAAGACCCCGGCTTGATCCTGCTGCGCGGCGCCACCCGGGCCGTCCATAGCGTCTTGTCGGCGACAAGCTGGATGGCCTCGTCGTCTTCTTCAGAACCTGCCCTTGCGTCGCTGATGCTCGGGTGCTGGACCGGCGGGGCATCGACCTCGAAGATCACGTGGATGTCGCTGCCCAGTTCCTCCGTCACGCTGCATCGCACGGTCATCCGTGGCCAGGAAGGTTCGGCCAGGTCGGCGTCCTCGAAGTCGGAAGGCCTGATGCCGACGATCAGCTCCTTGTCGAAGTACTCAGCGAGTCCCGGCCTCGCCTGCACCAGATCCGGTACGGGCAGCCGGTGGCCCGCGAACAGCACGGCCGGGCCGTCGTCTCGTACCAGCCGGGCGGCGGTGAAGTTCATCGCCGGGGAACCGATGAAGCCGGCCACGAACAGGTTCACCGGCGCGTTGTAGAGCGCCTGCGGCGTGTCAACTTGCTGCAGCCTGCCATCACGCAGCACACAGACGCGCTGACCGAGCGTCATCGCCTCGACCTGGTCGTGCGTGACGTACACCGTGGTGACGCCGAGCCGTTCGTGCAACTGGGACAGCGAGGCGCGCATCGACACCCGCAGCTTCGCGTCCAGGTTGGACAGCGGCTCGTCCATCAGGAATGCCTGCGGTTCCCTGACGATCGCGCGACCCATCGCGACCCGCTGCCGCTGGCCGCCGGACAGCGCGGCAGGCTTGCGGCGCAGGTAGTCCTCCAGGCCCAGCAGCCGCGCGACCTCGGTGACGCGGCGCCTGATCTCGTCCTTGGGGGTCTTGCGCTGCTGCAGTCCGAACGCCAGGTTCTGCTCGACGGTCATGTGCGGGTACAGGGCGTAGTTCTGGAACACCATCGCGATGTCGCGGTCCTTGGGCGGCAGGTCGTTCACGACCCGGCTGCCTATCGTGATGGTTCCGGCGCTGATGTCCTCGAGCCCGGCGATGGACCGGAGCGCCGTGGACTTGCCGCAGCCCGACGGGCCGACAAGAACCATGAACTCGCCATCGCGGATATCCAGGCTGAGCGCGTCGATGCCCTTAACGTCGCCGGGGTAAATCTTGTCGACATTGTCCAGGACTATCTGCGCCACCAGTGCCTCCGCTGCCCGCGGCCTCGCTGCCTCAGCCGCCCTGGCCGGTAGGTTAGCTCGTTTCTGGCCATCTGGGCTATTAGCCCCGGTCTTACCGCGGCGCAGCGCGCCCCGCCCCTGGCACCCGGCCGGTCGGGACCAGTGGCATGGAGCGCAGCCTGACGCCGCAGGCGGCGTAGACGGCGTTCGCGATGGCTGGCGCTATCGCGATGATCGGCGTCTCGCCACCGCCAGCGGACGGCTCGCCGGGCAGGTCCAGCAGCACGACGTCCAGCCGCACCGGGACGTCGGCGAGCCGCGGCACCCGGTAATCGGTCATGGTGCCGTTCAGGATCCGGCCGCCGGAGAACGCGATCTGCTCGAACAGCGCAGGCCCGAGGCCCATCACCAGGGCACCTTCCACCTGGTTCGCCAGCCCGTCCGGGTGCACCACGGTGCCGCAGTCGACGGTCGTGACCAGCCGCAGCAGGCGCAGCGTGCCATCCTGCGCGACGAGTACCTGGGCGGCTGTGGCGACCCGGCCGCCCTTTTCCATGCCAATGGCGATGCCGGTGCCGTGCGCGCCTGGCTCGCCGTCGACGGCCTGATCTTCGCCCCAGCCGATCTCAACAGCGCACGCCTCAAGGACGGCACGCAGTCGATCGTCGTCGAGATGCGCTAGCCGGAAGGACACCGGATCGGCGCCGGCGGCCGCCGCCAGCTCGTCCATCTGCGACTCCCTGGCGAAGTTGTTCGCCGTCGCGGCCAGCGCCCGGTACGAGCCCTGGGCAAGCGGATGCTGAGCCGGCTGGTAGGCGATCCGCTTGTTCGCAATCCGGTACGGCGTCGAGATGCCGGCGGAGCCGGAGTTGATGTTCGTGAACGTCCACGCGGTGATGGCGCCATCGGCGTCCGTCGCTCCGGCCACGTCGATGACCGCCGCGGGCCGCAGGTAGCCGTTGGTGAACTCGTCGCGCCGGGTCCACTGCACGTGGACGGGGCGCCCGGCGGCCCTGGCCAGCCGCGCTGCCTCCAGCGCGACGGCCGAGCCGTGCTTGCCGCCAAACCCACCGCCAAAGTCAGGAACGCTGACGTGCACCCGAGCCGGATCCAGGCTGAGGGCTTCCGCCAGCTCGCGGCGAGCACGGAACGGAGTCGACGTCGCCACCGACACAGTCAGCTCCGCACCGTCCCAGCTGGCCAGCGCGGCCCGCGGCTCGAGCGGCACGTGCGCGACGTAGGCCGCCCGGAAGGTTGCCTCCAGCCGCGCTGCGCCGGCCTGGAGGGCCTGATCGGGATCACCGGTAACGTCGCAGAATCCGCCGAACCGGCCCTCGATCTCGACAGGATTCGCTCTCAGGTATGCCTCAAGCCCGGCCGGGCCTGGCCCGTCGGGTTCCGCCCAGTCGGCGTCGATCGCGGCGACGGCAGCCAGTGCCGTGCGCGCATCGGCCGCCACGACGCCGACAAAGTCGTCCTCGGCGACCACGAGGACGCCGGGCATCGCGGCTGCCGCTGAGGTGTCCGCGCGCCGCAGTTTGCCGCCGTTGGCCGGCGGGCGGAGCACCTGCCCGTGCAGCATTCCCGGCACCCGCAGGTCCGAAGGGAACAGCTTCCGGCCGGTGACAACGTCGGCACCGCCCACGGCCCGGGCAGGCCTGCCCGCGGCCCGGTGCCACTGCGTGGCGGGTGTGACCGGCGCATCCGCGGGCACCCGCGCCACGCGGCGCTGGCCGGCCACGAGTTCGCCATAGCTGGCAACCGGCGCACCGTCGGGCCCGGCGATCCAGCCGCCGGCCGCCGTCAGGTCGCCGACGGCCAGCCCGAACCGGTCAGCTGCTAGCTCGCGCAGCACACGCAGCGCGGCCGCGGCGGCAGCTCGCAACGGCGGCGCAGCATGCGGCATCGACCTGCTCCCGAACGTTCCCCAGTCGAATGGTGAGGTGTCGGTGTCGGCCATGACCAGCCGGACCGCGTCGGCCGGCACCGCGAGTTCCTCGGCCACCAGCAGCGACAGCGCGGTTCTGGTGCCCTGGCCGGCCTCGACCTTGCCGGTGAACGCGGTGATCGCGCCGGCCGCCCCGACGTGCACCCAGGCATCGTCGGGATCATCCACGTCGTCGGCGACCATGGCCAGCAGGCCTTCGGGCATCGTGGCGACGAACGCGCCCGGGTCATCGCGGCTGAGGTCCAGCGGCCGGTCCGGCCCGGCGGATCCGTGTGCCGCGACCGCCGCTGCCGGCACTGGCTCGAGCAACTCCGGCTGCTCCATGAGCTCGGCTGCCCGGTGCACCGCTCGCCGGATCCGCGGGTAAGCGCAGCAACGGCACACGTGCCCGTCGAGCTCGGCGTCGATCCGCTCGTCGTCCGGATGCGGCACCCTGCTCAGCAGCGCCGCGGCGGCAGTCAGCCAGCCCGGCGTGCAGTAGCCGCACTGCATAGCGCCGATTTCCAGCCAGGCCTGCTGCACGGGGTGCAGGATTCCGTCTTCGGCCAGCCCCTCGACCGTGGTGACCCGCTGCCCCGCAGCGTCGGCCGCTTGGACCTGGCAGGCCTGCACCGGGCGGGCGCCTAGCAAGACGGTGCAGGCGCCGCACGCGCCCTCGCCGCAGCCGAGCTTGGCGCCGGTCAGGCCAAGCTCGCCGCGCAGCACCTCCAGCAGGGTCTGCCCCGGCGGGGCGGTGACCTGCTGTGCCGTGCCGTTGACGACGATCTCCACGGACATGCACCGACCCCAATCCTGGCGTGGCCGCCATCCTGGCGGCCACCTGCTAGTCCTGTCGCTTTGGCTAGCCACCAGCTAACCACCAGGAACTTCCGGCCCATCCGTTGGTAATGGCTGGCCGGATCTTTGCGCGCTAGGTTGTGCCTGATTCGGCCGCGACCCTTTCGGGCTGGTAAGCGGCTTCCAATTAGCCCGAATCCAGACCGGAGGAGCCACATGACCGAGACCATTGAGCACCAGCCCGACGGTCAACAGCGGCAGCCCGGCGGAGCGGCCGCGGACGGCTCCGCGGCTGCGAACGTGCCTTTCTATCACAAGCCGCAGTCGGATGCGGCCGCGCTACGCGAGATCCGGCACGATAGCCACCACGTGCACGAACGAGCGCTGGCCATCAGGAGCGACCCGCAGGACCACAAGCCCAAGCTGGTGCTGTCCGACCACGTCAGGGGCAGCAACTGGCTTGACAAGATCGCCGACGTGGTGAACCGCTTCTGCGGGTCGATGTGGGTCTTCCTGCTGATCACCATCGGCATTGTCGCCTGGTTGTTCCTCGGCAACATCGTCGGTTTCGACAAGACGCCGTGGCCGTTGCTGCTCACGATCCTCAACCTGCCGCAGCTGTCGATCATGATCTCGCTCCAGGTCAGTGCCAACAGGGCGCAGGCGGCCAGCGACAAGCGCGCCATCGCCGACCACGAGACGCTGATCGCCCTGCACGAAATGGCCAAGCAGCAGCTCAAGGTCCTGCAGGAGCAGGACAGCGTGCTGCAGATCCTGAATGAGATGGGTAAGCAGCAGATCCAGATCCTGCAGGAGCAGGACAGCGTGCTCGCGATTCTCAATAACTTCGCCAGCAAGGACATGCCGGGCAGGCAGCAGCAGATACAGCAGACGGTCAACCAGATACTCGCGACCGTGAGCGGGTCAGCGACCTCGTAGCGAGCCTTAGGAAAGAGGAGGAGCCTGCGTGCGGCTGCTAGTGCTCTCTGGAAGTGACGTTCGCGAGCTGCTCGGCTACGCCGAGTGCGCGGACGCCATGCGCGGCGCGCTCGCTGCCCTGGCATCCGGCCGGGCCGACCAGCCGCTGCGCATGGTGGTCCACCCGTCCGGCGCGGCCGGCCTGATGGCGCTGATGCCGTCCTACCTGGCGGACGCGCAGGCAGGGTACGGCCTGAAGGCGATCTGCATCACGCCGTCGAACCCGGCCGCCGGCCTCGACACCCACCAGGGCATCGTGCTGCTGTCGAGCGCCGTGACCGGGGAGCCGATGGCGCTGCTCAACGCCTCGGCTGTCACCGAGATCAGGACGGCGGCAGTCTCGCTGCTGGCGACCGAGGTGCTGGCCACGCCGGACGCCGACGTGCTGGCGGTGATCGGCACCGGCGTCCAGGCGCGCGCGCACGTACTCGCACTCGACGGGGCGCGGCGGCTTAGCGAAATCCGGGTTGCCGGCCGGACGCCCGAGCGGGCCAGGCAGTTCGCTGCCGCGGTCCGCGGCGAGACGAGGGCGCCGGTCCGCGCCTGTGCGTCTGCTGCGGAGGCGGTGGCCGGCGCCAGCGTCATCGTGACCGCCACCAGTTCCGCGGAACCCGTGCTGCGCGGCGACTGGCTCGCACCAGGCACGCACGTCAACGCTGTCGGGGCCTGCCTGCCAGGCACCCGCGAACTCGACGCAGCCGCTGCTGCCGCCGGCCCGATCTTCGCCGACCGCCTGGACTCGCTGCTGGCCGAGTCCGGTGACTACCTGCTGGCGGCCGCTGAGGGAGCGGTCAGCAGCGACGCCATCAGGGCGGAACTGGGCGAGGTGCTCATCGGCACCGCGCCCGGGCGCACGAGCGAAGCCGAGATCACGATCTTCGAATCGCTCGGCCTGGCGGTCGAGGACCTCGCCGCAGCGACCTGCGCTTACCAGAAGGCCGTAGCTGCCGGAGCCGGGAGCTGGGTGGAGTTCTAGCGGGAGCTGTCCGTGCACCCGTTAAGGCGGGGCGGTGGAACGAGCCGCGAGGGCGGCCGCGTCCGAGTTGCAGCATCCCTCACGCGCAGGAGTCTGCCATGGACATCAGAACCTCTTCCGGTTACCGGGCGGTGGCCGTCGGCGTCGCGTCGGCGGCCTTGCTCGTCGGTGCATTCAGCCTCGGCGCTAGCCGCGCCACTTCCGGCACGGGCGCTTCCGGCACGGGCGCCAATCCGGCGGTGCTGACCGCCTCATCCGCGTCGGCCGGGCGCATCACAGTCACCGGCACAGGCACTGTGACCGGCACGCCGAACGAGCTAACCCTGTCGATGGGCGTCCAGGTGAACGGGGTATCCGTCAGCTCGGCGCTCAGCCAGGCCAGCCGGGTGGTGCGCCGGGTGACAGCGGCGCTGCGCGGAAGCGGCGTGGCTGCCGCCGACATCCAGACTTCGGACCTCAACGTCCAGCCCAACTACCAGGGCAGCTCTCAGGTGCCGGTCAGCTACGGCGTGAGTGAGTCGCTGACCGTCACGCTGAGCAACATGAGCGAAGCGGGCAGCCAGATCGACCAGGCAGTGAACGCGGGCGGGAACGCGGCCACCGTCGATGACGTCTCGGTCGACCTGACCAACACCAGCGGTCTCCTGGCCGCCGCCAGGGCCAAGGCAGTCGCCGATGCCAAGACGCAGGCCCAGCAGTACGCCGCAGCGCTAGGCGAGCCGCTCGGCCCGGTAGTCAGCGTTACCCCGGTGCAGCAGTCGTCGCCCGTCCTGGACTACAGCGCGGCGGCGTCGGCCGCCGCCAGCCGCTCGGTCCCGATCTCGGCCGGCAGCCAGCAGCTGACGGTCTCGATCACGGTCGTCTACGCGGCCTGAGGGTCGCGGCCGGGAGGGCAGACTGGCGCTCCGGCCGGGAGCCGGTTAGGCTTCCCGGCATGCACGCGCACCTAGCGGCCCCTCGGCCGCTGGCAGGCTGGTGGCGCCGCCCGTAGGCGGTGCCGGTTCGCGCGCAGCAAACCAGGACAGAGGCGACCGCCAGGGCAACCGGCGGCCGCCTCTGTTGTTGGGCCGTCGGCCCGCCGGGCATGAACAATCCGCGAGGCCGAGATGGAGCAGACCAGTTACCAGACCGCCGGGGGCGTCCGCGTGCGGCGCACCGCGGCGGCGTTCGACGCGGCGCAGCTCGACGCGATCACCCGCCAGGTAGAGGAACGGGCCGGCGGCGTGCTCAGCTCTGGCATGGAATACCCGGGCCGGTACAGCCGCTGGCACCTTGCCTACGTCGATCCACCTGTCGACATCACCGCGCGTGGCCGGACGATCAGCGTCCGGGCACTGAATCAGCGCGGCGAGGTACTGCTGCCGGTGATAGCCGCCGCCATGAGCAAGGTCGGCGAGTTGACCGAGCAGGATGCCGACTCGGCGGCTTCCACCGTGCAGGTCACGATCGCTGACCCGGGCGGCCTGTTCACCGAGGAGGAGCGCAGTCGCCGGCCGACGGTGTTCAGCGCGCTGCGGGAGATCATCGCCGCCTTCGCGGGGCCCGATCCGCACCTCGGACTGTACGGGGCGTTCGGCTACGACCTCGCGTTCCAGTTCGAGCCGGTGCGGCTACGCCATCGGCGCGACGAGCGCGACGCCGACCTCGTGCTGCACCTGCCCGACCGGCTGTACGTGGTCGACCGTAAGCGGGAGACGGCCAGCGTGTTCAGCTACGACTTCGAGACGTCAGCGGGAAGCACGGTCGGGCTGCCCCGGGACCAGGCGGCCCAGCCCGCCCAACACCCGGACCCCCGGAGTGTTAGCCCCGGGGGACGACCCCCGGACCCCCGCAGTGTTAGCCCCGGGGGACGCCCCCCGGACCCCCGCAGAGACCTTCCCGCGGATCCGGTGCCGGGCAGTTATGCGGCGATCGTGGAGCAGGCGCGACAGCGGTTCGCCCGTGGTGACCTCTTCGAGGTCGTGCCCAGCCACTCGTTCCACGCCCGGTGCGACTCGCCGGCCGCGTTCTTCGAGCGGCTGCGGGCACGTAACCCGGCCCCGTACGAGTTCTTCCTGAACCTCGGCGGGGAGTACCTGGTCGGCGCGTCCCCGGAGATGTACGTGCGGGTGACCGGCGAGCGAGTGGAGACCTGCCCCATCGCCGGCACCATCGCCCGGGGCGCCACCGCGCTGGACGACGCCGAGCAGATCCGCACGCTGCTCACCTCCCTGAAGGAGGAGTCCGAGCTGACCATGTGCACCGACGTTGACCGCAACGACAAGTCGCGGATCTGCGTGCCGGGCAGCGTGCGGGTCATCGGGCGCCGCCAGATCGAGCTGTACAGCCGGGTCATCCACACCGTCGACCACGTAGAGGGCACGCTGCGGCCGGGCTTCGACGCCCTCGACGCGTTCCTGACGCACATGTGGGCGGTGACCGTCACCGGGGCGCCGAAGAACTGGGCCATGCAGTTCATCGAGGATCACGAGGCGACGCCACGCCGGTGGTACGGCGGCGCGGTCGGCATGATCGGGTTCGACGGCGGCATGAACACCGGTCTCACGCTGCGCACCGCGCACATCACCGGCGGTATCGCGACGGTGCGGGCGGGCGCCACGCTGCTGTTCGACTCTGACCCGGCCGCTGAGGAGCAGGAGACCGCGCTGAAGGCGCGCGCCCTGCTGGAGACCCTCGCCGAGCGTTCCGACGCGGATCAGGGCGGGGAACGACGCCATCCGGCGGGCTCTGCAGTCGCGCCGCCGTTGCCCGGGTCTGGGCAAGCCCCGTCGTCACCCGGCGCGGGCCTGCGCGTGCTGCTAGTCGACCACCAGGACTCTTTCGTGCACACGCTGGCTGGCTATTTCCGGGAACTCGGCGCGGACGTCACGACGCTCCGCGCCGGGTTCGATCCTGCGCTGCTCGACGAGTACGCGCCCGGCCTGGTTGTGCTCTCGCCCGGGCCAGGGCAGCCGAGCGACTTCGGCTGCGACAAGCTGCTGTCCGCGCTGGACGAGCGGCGGCTGCCCGCATTCGGCGTGTGTCTCGGCCTGCAGGCCATGGTCGAGCACTCAGGCGGGTCCCTCGGGCTGCTGGCTACCCCGGTGCACGGCAAGCCGAGCGACGTTCAGGTACTCGGCGGCGCGCTGCTCGCCGGGCTGCCGGCCCGGTTCACCGCTGCCCGGTA
>JASHTT010000037.1 GCA_030040415.1 Streptosporangiaceae bacterium
GAGGGCCGTCATCAAGTACGCCGACGAGTACCTGGCCGGCACCGACTTCGGCTATGAGTACTCGCCGGAGATCTTCATGGACACCGAACTGGACTTCGCGCTTGATATCTGCGAAGCGGTGATGGACGCGTGGCAGCCAGGCCCCGACAGGGAGATCGTGCTCAACCTGCCGTGCACGGTCGAGCGGTCGACGCCGAACGTCTACGCGGACCAGATCGAGTGGATGAGCCGCAACCTGTCCAGGCGAGACTACGTCGCCCTGTCCGTGCACACGCACAATGACCGCGGAACCGCGGTCGCCGACGCTGAGCTTGCGGTGCTGGCGGGCGCGCAGCGGATCGAAGGCTGCCTGTTCGGCAACGGCGAGCGGTCGGGCAACGTCGACCTGGTGACCCTCGGCCTGAACCTGTACAGCCAGGGCATCGATCCGATGATCGATTTCAGTGACATCGACGAGATCCGCCGGACCGTCGAGTACTGCAACGGGATCGGCGTGCACGAACGGCACCCCTACGCCGGCGACCTGGTATACACCTCGTTCTCCGGCTCGCACCAGGATGCGATCAAGAAGGGCTTCGACAGGCTGGAGAAGCTGGCCCGGCAGGCGGACAGGCCGGCCAGCGAGCTGCCCTGGGAGATGCCCTACCTGCCGATCGACCCCAAGGATGTCGGCCGCAGCTACGAGGCTGTCATCAGGGTGAACTCGCAGTCCGGCAAGGGCGGGGTTGCCTACATCATGAAGGCCGACCACCACCTGGACCTGCCGCGCCGGCTGCAGATCGAGTTCAGCCAGGTGATCCAGCGGCACACCGACAGCGAAGGCGGCGAGGTCGACGCGCCGAAGATGTGGCAGATCTTCGCTGCCGAGTACCTGGAGCCAGGGGCGTTCGAGCTTGTCGAGTTCAGCTCGGCGAGCGAGCACGACGTGGAGCACGTGCGCACGACGGTGCGCGCCTTCGGCGCCGAGCACACGCTGACCGGTCGCGGCAACGGGCCGATCGCTGCGTTCTGCGACGCGCTGTCCGCCGTGGATCTCGGCCTCGGCGGGGTCAACGTGCGAGTGCTGGACTACGCAGAGCACGCCCTGACGGCAGGCCGGGACGCGGAGGCCGCCGCATACCTCGAGATCCAGGTCGGGGAACGGGTGCTCTGGGGCGTCGGCATCAGCTCGTCGATCGTCCGGGCGTCGATGCTCGGCGTGATCAGCGCGCTGAACAGGGTTGCCCGCCGCCGGGTTGGGTAGGCCCGGGTCCGCTAGGCCGGGCGGCGGTAGAAGGGCTCGCCGCGGTTGGCGAACCAGTCGTCGACGCGGTCGGGCTCTGCCTCGCCGGGGAACGTGACGTCGATCGGGTACTCGGCTTCGCCCGTGCCCGCCAGTTCGGCTGCGCGCTCGACGGCTGCGATCGCGGCGTCCTGGGCGGCCGCGTCGTGAGGGTCGTCGAGCGCGACGGATATGACCAGGCCCTCGCCGGCGAACCGGACCGTCAGCCAGGCTGCCGCAGCGGCGCTGACCTGCGGAACGGCGGCGAGGGCTGTGCCGACTGCGGTCAGCAGGGTGGTCGGCGTGGCCGGCGGCGGTCCGATGCTGACCCCTTCACCGTTGTCGGCTGCTGCTCCGGACGCGAGGTAGGCCACGCCTGGGGGGTAGACCGGCACGCTCTGCGTGCCGCCGGCGTTGAGCGCGATGCCCACCGACGGCGGCAGCAGCCTCGCCAGGTCGGCTGCCCGCACGACCGCGTGCGGCACGGTCGCTGCCGCGCCGGCCGGCGAGTCGGGCACGGTGAGCCGTCTCAGCATGTCGGCCGACGAGTAGGCGGGCACGAAGTCGCTGCCCAGGTACGACACGGTCGGCAAGGTCACGGCCGTGCCCGTGACGGCCGGGGTCCCGTCGTCGGGCAGTGGCAGCCACAGCCTTGCCGTCTTCAGCACGTCGAGTAACTCGACGATCTTCGCGGCGTCCTCGGCCGCTGCGGCGAGGGCTCGGTCTACCGTGTCGGTATTGCTATCGCTGGCGATGCTCATGTGGGGATCCTCGCGCTGCTGGAGTGAGTCACCTGACGGATAGTAAGGGCTCGGAGGCGCTCAGTATTGGAAAACGCCGGACCTGCCGCCGTGCGGTGGCTTGACGTCGCCCCGGAGCGGATCGAGGCCTGGCTGAGCGACTTCGCCAGGCGGCACGGCGCGGTCGCGGTGGAGGCGGGCGGGGGCGCGGTCGTGACCTTCCGCGCCGCGGACGGATCGGTCGCCGAATGCCACGTCCCGTTCCCGCCGCTGGCGGCTGGCAGCCGCGGCAGCGGCGCGGAGCTTGCCGCGCACGCTGGCCAGGACAGGACCGTCGGGGTGCTGCTGGTGCGCCTGGGCGGTTACGCGGCTGGCGTGTTCAGCGGGCCAGACGCCAAGCTCGTCGCCTCCAAGGTGGGCAGCCGGCTGGTGCACGGCCGCAGCTCGGCGGGCGGCTCGTCGCAGCATCGCTTCGCCCGGCGCAGGGAAAAGCAGGCGCGGGAGGCGCTGGAGGCGGCCGCCGACTGCGCGGCCGGAGTCTTCGGCAAGTTCGGCGGGCAGCTAGACGCGGTCGTCCTCGGCGGTGACAAGCGGGCGATGGCGGCGCTGCGCGAGGACCCGCGGCTTGCGCCGTACTTCGACATCGCCGTGGACCGGTTCCTCGACGTGCCCGACCCTCGGCTGGCCGTGCTGCAGGGCACACCCGGTAAGTTCCGCGCGGTCCGGATCAGGCTCACCGAGCCCGCCCGGACCAGCGGATAAGCCTTTGCCTGGGAGGCGGCCGGCTCGAATAGAATTCGGCCATGCAACCGCTCCTGTCGTGACGCAGGCACCCCGTTCAGGGGTGAAGTCTGCCCTGCGTCCGACCCGAATCCGGTAGATGGAGCGAGTTTCACATGATCTCGGCACGCGAAGTCGAGCTGCGCGCTGGTGCGCGCCTGCTGCTCGACGCTGCCACCTTCCAGGTCGCCGCGGGTGACAAGATCGGCCTGGTCGGCCGCAACGGCGCCGGGAAGACCACGCTGGCACGGGTACTGGCCGGCGAGGGCCAGCCCGCCGCCGGCGAGGTGCAGATCGGCGGCTCGGTCGGCTACCTGCCGCAGGACACCCGGGTCGGTGATCTGGATGGGCTCGCGATGGACCGGGTCCTGTCGGCCCGTGGCCTCGACTCGCTGCTGGCCGGCATGCGCCAGGCCGAGATCCACATGTCCGACTCCGATCCGGCCAAGCGCGACGCCGCCGTGCGCAGGTACGGAAACCTGGAGGAGCGGCTCTCCGTGCTCGGCGGATACGCGGCCGAGTCCGAGGCTGCCTCGCTGGCCGCCAGCCTCGGTCTGCCGGCCAAGACCCTGACCCAACCGCTGCGGACCCTGTCCGGCGGGCAGCGGCGGCGGATCGAGCTGGCCAGGATCCTGTTCGGCGGGTCGGACACGCTGCTGCTCGACGAGCCAACCAACCACCTGGACGCGGACTCGGTGAGCTGGCTGCGAGACCACCTGCGCGCCTTCCGCGGCGGGCTGGTCGTGATCAGCCACGACACCGGGCTGCTCGAGGCCGTGGTGAACAGGGTGCTGCACCTGGACGCTGACCGCAGCACGCTGGATGTCTACAGCCTTGGCTGGAAGGCGTACCTCGAGCAGCGCGAGACGGACGCCAGGCGGCGGCGGCGCGAGCGGCTGAACGCCGAGCGACAGGCGACGGCGCTGCAGTCCCAGGCCGACAAGATGCGCGCGAAGGCGACCAAGGCGAAGGCCGCCCAGAACATGCAGCGGCGGGCCGAGCGGCTGCTGGCCGGCGTCAGCGCGGACCGTGCCCCGGACAGGGTCGCCAGGCTGCGGTTCCCTGAGCCCGCCCACTGCGGCAAGACGCCGCTGACCGCCCAGGGCTTGTCGAAGTCGTACGGCTCGCTGGAAGTATTCACAGACGTGGACGTCGCGGTCGACAGGGGAGCGCGGGTCGTCGTGCTCGGCCTCAACGGTGCCGGAAAGACCACCCTGCTCCGGCTGCTGGCCAGCCTCGAGGAGCCGGACACCGGTGAGGTCGTGCCCGGGCACGGCCTGCGCCTCGGCTACTACGCGCAGGAGCACGAGACGCTGGACACCGAGCGGACGGTGCTGGAGAACATGCGCTCGGCCGCGCCCGACCTGGCCGAGAGCGAGCACCGCCGCATTCTCGGCTCGTTCCTCTTCCCTGGCGACGACGTCGCCAAGCCGGTTCGCGTGTTGTCCGGCGGCGAGAAGACCAGGCTGGCGCTGGCGCTGCTGGTCGTGTCCGGCGCGAACGTGCTGCTGCTTGACGAGCCGACGAACAACCTGGACCCCGGTAGCCGGGCCGAGATCCTGTCCGCACTGCGCCGCTACCAGGGCGCGATCGTGCTGGTCACGCACGACGAGGGTGCGGTGGACGCACTGCAGCCCGAGCGCGTGGTGCTGCTGCCCGACGGCGTCGAGGACGCCTGGAGCGCAGAGCTCGCCGACCTGGTGGCGCTCGCCTGACCGGTCGCGGGAAAAGAGAAGTGATCTTTTGCCGTCGTCTGGGTAGCCGATCACAGCGTAATGAGTGATCATGGCGGGATAGCGGGTAGGCAGCGGTCACTTCAGCTCAC
>JASHTT010000381.1 GCA_030040415.1 Streptosporangiaceae bacterium
GGCAAGGCACTTGCCGCCGCCGAGACCCTCGCCGCGGAGGGCATCGGCGCGGAGGTCATCGACCCCCGTACGGTGCAGCCGCTGGACCTCGACACGATCCTGGCCTCGGTAGCCAAGACCGGGCACGTGGTGCTTGTCGATCAGGCGACCAGGCACGGGTCGGTGTCCGCGCTCATCGCTGCCGACATCGCCGAGCACGGTTTCTCCTCGCTGCGCGCGCCGGTCGTCCAGGTGACGGCGCTCGACGCGACGGTGCCTTACAGCGAGCCGATGGAGGCCTACGTGCTACCGGACGAGGAGAAGATCGCGGGCGCGGTGCGCGCCGTGCTCGGCACCGCACCGCTGCAGCCACCCGAGAGCGCGGCATCGGGATCGGCTGCCATTGCCGGCTGATGGCATTCGCCCTTGCGCGGGTGTCAGCCGACATTTAGCATCCGAGACAACTTGTAGCCCTTGTGACCTAGAAAATGTCACGTACCAACTTTCGCGCGTCGGCGCCTAAGCCCCGTGGCGACGACAGGACGAGCGTGAGCTCGCCTCATTTACAGCAATTCAGGGGTAGGTCCAAAACCACCAGGAGGTGGGAATGCGGGCACATGCGCCCCGGGTGCGAGTTGCGGCGGCCATAGCCGTTGCGCTCGGCCTGGCTGCCGCCGCGGGATGCGGCAGCAGCACGACAACCACCAGCAAGCCGTCCACAACAACGTCAAGCCCGCCGACGAGCACGGCAGTCAAGACCTCGGACTGCGGCACCAAGCCGGGCGTGGTAGCTACCGGCACGCCGATCCCGCTCGGCGGCATCGTGACCAACCAGCCGGGCACGTCTTTCACCGACATCGCTAACATGGCGAACGCTTACTTCACCTGCGTCAACGACAACGGCGGTGTCAACGGCCACCCGATCAAGTACTACATCGAGACGGAGCAGACCAACCCAACGCAGATCGCCGCCGAGGCCAAGCAACTCGTGCAGACAGACCACGTAGTCGGCATCGTCGGCAACACCAGCATCATCGAGTGCTCGGTCGACTCCGCCTACTGGGCAAAGCTCGGGTTCTACATCATCGACTCGGGCATCGCGCCGGAGTGCTATGGGACGCCGAACAGCGCCGCTGTCAACATGGGCCCGCGGTATAGCTCGGACGGTGCCGTGCAGTACGCGCT
The DNA here is from genome assembly GCA_030040415.1 of Streptosporangiaceae bacterium. Lineage (GTDB taxonomy): Bacteria > Actinomycetota > Actinomycetes > Streptosporangiales > Streptosporangiaceae > JAJYUU01. Next base: position 1,165 of record JASHTT010000381.1, read on the forward strand.
CTCACAGCACGTCAGCAAGATCGTCTTCGACCAGTCGAACGTGCCGGGCACCGGCTACATTGCGGCGGGTCCGTCGGCGCTCGCCAAGGCGGCAAAGGTGCCGATCGTGCAGCTCACCGAGAACGTGCCGATCAGCGACGCTGACGCGGTGGCGATCAAGGAGGTGGACGACGCAGGCCCGAGCGGCGCCGTGATACTCAACTTCACCCCGCCGGAGGCCCTGGTCATCCTGCAGGCTGCGCAGAAGCTGAACATCGAAGATCACGTGAAGCTGTGGGGTTGCTCAACGCCGTGCAACACCGACTTCCTCGCCACCTCGCTCGGCGCTAAGTGGAACGACAAGCTGTTCGTGAACGCCGAACTGCTACCGCCGGACGACACGAACACGCCGACGATGAACCTGTACAAGGCCATCTACGAGCAGTACGGGAAGAAGACGGTCACCGGCGGCATCGGCAGCTTCAGCCAGATGGGCTTCACCGAGGCCGAGATCGCGGTGCACGCGCTGCAGACGATCACCGGTGCTTACACGGTCAAGAGCGTCAACGCGGCGTTCAAGGGCGTGACGAACTTCAACACCGGGATGCTCTGCCAGCTATGGACGTACGGCAGCTACGCGACCCACATCCCGAACAACGAGGACTCCACCGTCACGCCGGACAACGGCAAGATGGTGACAGCACAGGGCTGCACGCTGATATCGGCCGTAGACCCGCAGGTAGCCGCCTACCGCAAGGCCGCGGGCACCGCCTCGCTCGCGCCGCCACTTTCCACGCCGGACAACTGAGAGGACCGAAGTGAAGCGATCAGGGCGTCCGGGGTAGGCGGCGGTGCCTAGCTGGCAGGACTTCCAGCCGTTCCTCGTGAGCGGTCTCGCACTGGGCGGGGTGTACGCGCTGTCCGGTGTCGGCATGGTCGTCCTGTACCAGGCCACCGGCGTGGTGTACCTGGCATTCGGCGCTGTCGGCGCGATGGGCGCCCTGATCGCGTGGTCGGTGAGCCCGTCGGGCAATCTCGGCTGGCTCGGCTGGCTCGTGTGCATACTGTTCAGCGCAGCAGTGACGTTGGCTTACGGCATGGTGTTCGGTCCGCTGCTGGCCAAGCGAGATCCGCTGGTCAAAGCCACGGCCACGCTTGGCCTGCTGCTCGTGCTGTTCGGGGTGATGGACCTGCTCTGGACCACGAGCGGCGGCGAGGCGCGATCCATCAGCCTGCCCACCGACACCGGCGGGTTCACGATCACCGGGATCCAGGTCAGCTGGACACAAGTGATCGGGCTTGCCGTGGGAGTCGTGATCGCGGTCGCGACCGGCGTCTTCCTGCGCTACACGAAGCTCGGCACGGCCATGCGGGCGATGGCCAACGACCGGGAGATCACGGCGACCCTCGGCGTGCCGGTCCGGCGCGTCGAGGCGGTCGCCTGGCTCGGCTGCGGCGTGCTCGCGGGCGTGGCCGGCGTCCTGCTCGGCGACATGGTCGCGCTCGACGCGACGACGCTGACGTTCCTGGTGATCTCGTCGCTGGCCGCCGCGCTCATCGCGCGGCTGCGGTCGATAGCTGTCACGTTCGCCGCCGCAATCCTGGTCGGCCTCGTGCAGAACCTGCTCGTGCCGATCCCGTCGCTGACCAACTACAGCGACATGACCCCGTTCGTGCTGGCCGCCCTGGCGCTGCTCGTGCTGTCCCGCCGCCGGGTCATATCCCGCTCCCGCGAGGAAGCCTAGTGCTCGATACCGCCAATGTGACAGCGAGCACGCGGCGCGGTCCTGTGCTGCGCCGACCGACCACCGGCGCACTGGTCCGCGGCGTCGTGATCACCGTGCTCGTGCTCTTCGCGCTGTTTGCGCTGCCGCAACTGATCAGCCTCTACTACGTGGACACGATGACCGAGGTGGCCATCTACGCGATGGTCGCGCTCGGCCTCGGCGTGCTCGTCGGCCGGGTAGGGCTGATCTCGCTCGGTCAGGTCGCGATACTCGCGCTCGGCGCCTGGGTGGCAGCGCGGCTGCTGTTCGCCACGTCGCAGCCGTTCCCGCTCGTGCTGCTGGAAGCCGGCGTCATCACCATGGCGCTCGGGACGCTGATCGGGCTGCCCGCGCTCCGGCTGCGCGGCCTGTACCTCGCGCTGATCACGCTCATGCTGGCCGGCGCGTTCTCGATAGTGCTCGCCACGACTAACTTTCCGAACGGCGGCCATGGGTTCCTCGGCTACAACGGCAGCCTGATCAACATCCCGGCGATCCGCCGCCCCAGCATCGCGCTCACCGATCCCGCCTACTACCGGTACTCGGTCGTCGTGGCCATCCTCATGTTCCTGCTGGTCTTCGCCCACGTCAGAACCAGGCCCGGGCGGGCATGGGCGGCTATCAGGCAAAGCGAGCCCGCCGCGCTCGCCGCCGGGATCAACACCACGCTGTACAAGCTGTGGGCGCTGGCGCTCGCTTCGTTCGTGACAGGTATCGCCGGGGGCGTCTACGCCGGCGCCGCGCACTATCTGTACTCCATCGACTTTCCCGCCCAGGACTCGATCATCTTGCTGGCCGTCGTGCTGATGGGCGGCGCCTACAGCATGTGGGGCGCGGTCGTGGCCGCGCTGCTGCTGGAGTTCCTGCCGGCCTGGCTGAACAACCTGGGCGTGTCCAACGACTGGCTGACGATCCTGTTCGGTGTCGGCGTGCTGCAGGTACTGACCACCGCGCCCGCCGGGCTCGCGGACCAGGTCCCGAAGGACCTCGCCAAGCTCGGCCGCCTGCTGACCGGGCTGGCACGCCGCGGGCAGTCGCCAGCGGGCGGCAACGCCGTCAGCGAGGAAACCCAGTGATCGAGGAAATACAGTGATCGAGGTTAACGACCTGACAGTCCGCTTCGGCGGCGTCACCTCGCTCGACGGGATGACCGTCTCGTTCGACGCGGGCACCTGCGGGCTGATCGGGCCGAACGGCGCAGGGAAGACGACGTTCTTTAACGTCCTGAGCGGCTTCGTGCGGCCGGCATCCGGCACGGTCCGCGCGTTCGGTGACAACCTGCTGTCGATCGTGCACTTCCGCCGGGCGCGGTGGGGGGTGCGGCGCACGTTCCAGACCGAGCAGGCCATCGAGCAGCTCTCGGTGTTTCAGAACGTCGCGCTGATCCACGAGCACTCCGGGCTGAGCCGAGCCTCGCGGCGAGCTGACGTGCTCGACGCGATTTCCTTCGTCGGCCTGCGGTGCGATCCGCAGGCCAGCGTCGCCACGCTGTCGGCTGGTGACCGCCGCCTGGTGGAGGTGGCCCGCGCGGTGGTTGGCAAGCCCAAGCTCGTGCTGCTCGACGAGCCGGCCGCGGGCCTGCCGGACAGCGAGACCGAGCACATGGGCGAAGTTATCCGCCAGATCCCGGAGCAGACAGGAGCGCTGACGATCCTGGTTGACCACGACATGAGCCTCGTCTCCGCTTGCTGCTCGACGACCGCGGTGCTCGACTTCGGCAAGCTGATCGCGTCCGGGCCCACAGCGCAGGTGCTGCGTGACGAACACGTGATACGCGCTTACCTCGGTACTGCGGAGGTGTGAGTGAGCGAATCGCTCCCGGCCGCCGCGCAGACGGTCAGCCCGCCAGGCAAGCCGGCCGACGACGTGCTCCGGCTGAGCAACCTCACCGTCGAGCGCGGCGGGCGCGCTGTGGTGCGCGACGTCTCGATCGAGATACCAGCGGGCCAGGTGACCGCCCTGCTAGGCCCGAACGGGGCCGGCAAGTCCAGCCTCGTGCTCGCTGTCGGCGGGGTCCTCGGGCTCAAGGCCGGTTCCGTGCAGCTCGCCGGCAACGAGTTGCGCGGCCGCCGGCCCGAGCGGATCCGCCGGGCCGGGGTCGCCATCGTGCCGGAGGGCCGCAGGTTGCTGACCGAGCTGACCGTCGAGGACAACCTGCGCGTCGCCACGTACTCGCTGGACCGGGCGGAAGCGCAGCACGGCCGGGCCTGGGCGCTTGAGCTGTTCCCCGAGTTGTCCAGGCGACTGTCCGCGGTGGGCCGGACCTTGTCCGGCGGCGAGCAGCAAATGCTCGTGCTGGCCCAGGCGCTCGTGTCCCGGCCGCGCTACCTGCTCATCGACGAGCTGTCGCTGGGCCTCGCGCCGGTCGTCGTCAGCCGGCTGGTGCCGACCATCCGCTCGATCGCCGAGGCTGGCATCGGCGTGCTGCTGATCGAGCAGTTCGCCACGGTCGCGCTCGGCCTGGCCGGTCAGGCCTACGTCATGGAGGGCGGCAGGCTGCGCTTTTCCGGACCGGCCAGCGAACTGCGCGACAAGCCCGAGTTGCTCCGCTCCGCGTACCTGCTGCGCGGCGCGCAGGCCTCCGTTGATCCCCCGCAGGGCGACGGGACTGCGACAGCCGGTCAAGACGCCGGAACCGGGCCGGCCCCGACGTGACCGGCGCACGCTGCAGAGTCCGCGCATTCTTGCACGTTCCTAGCTAAGAAAGGACGTCGCGGATGCTGGCTGCGGTAACCAAGGGCGTCGGCGCGATGGAACTTGCGGAGGTAGCCGAGCCGCCGTCGCCCGGGCCGGGTGAGGTGCTGGTGAGCCCGGAGGCCGTCGGCATCTGCGGCTCGGATTACCACTTCTTCGGCGG
>JASHTT010000382.1 GCA_030040415.1 Streptosporangiaceae bacterium
AGATTCCCGATGACGCGCGGGAACTGGACAGGGATGTGCAGGCCTACCACCGGGAGCTGCGCGCACAGCGCCGCAGCCGGCGGAGCATGCGCCTGCACGGTCTGTTTGCCAGGGACGGGGTCGCACTGCCGCTGCTCGCCTGCTGCCTGATATTCGCCCTGATAACCGGCACGCTGCTTACCGTCTTCACGGCCAGCGGCATAGACCAGGGGATACCCGGCGCGGCGCGCTCGCCCGGCACCAGCGCCGGTGCCGGGTCCGGCACGGTCCCTGTCGTGCACACCGGTCAACCGCTGCCGTCAGCCACGATCAAGGTCGACGGCGTGCCACTGAACCTGCAGAGCCTGGGGCCGGCCGCGTTGCTGCTGGTGCCGGGCAATTGCGGCTGCGGCACGGCCCTGTCGGAGCTAGCCAGCCTGCTTGGCCAGCAGGACGTGGAGACCTTCGTGGTGGCGGCTCGCACCGTGCCGGCCACCGAGCTGGCCGCCGCGCTGAATTCCGGCGCGAGGCCGGCCAGCGACGAGACGGGCGTGCTGCGCCGCAGCTACCCGTACCCCGGGCTCACCGCGGTGCTGGTCGCCCCCGATGGCCAGGTCCACTACGCCGACCGGCTGCAGGCCAGCGACAACATGGCTGACCTGTTGCCCGCGGTGGGCGGATAGCGCTCGGGCGGCGGTCGCCAAGCACCGCCACACCAATCACCGGTTCGCCAAGCACCCGCCACACCAATCGCCGACCCGCCGCCGGCCCGATCCTTCCCGGTGGCTACGCTTTGCGACGTCTGCGAGTCGTCTTCACGACGAGGGGAGCAATGCGGTGATCCAGAGCCGCCTGGCGAGCGCGCTGCCACGACGGCTTGTCGTGCTGGCGGCCGCGGCGCTTGTGCCTCTGCTAGCCGGCTGCGAGGCCGGCACCAACGCGCCGACGCAAGACTTCCACTACCCGACGGATACCGCCGGAACGGTGGTTAGCAGGCTGTCGATCCTGAACGTCTTCGTGCTCGGCGCACCGCTCGGCTCGAGCCTGGCCAAGGGCCAGAACGCCAGCGTGTTCGTCAACTTCGTCAACCTGGGCCCGTCCGACCGGCTGATCAGCATCTCCGCGCCGGGCGTCGCCAAGTCGGTCACGCTGCCCGCGGGCGGCGTCCCGCTGCCGAGCGGACAACCGAACTTCGCGCTGAGCGGACCGCACGCCGCCGCCTACCTCACGGACCTCACCAGGACCCTGATCAGCGGTTCCGATATCACGCTCGTGCTGGACTTCCAGCGGCTCGGGCCGGTGACGCTGCACGTTCCGGTGATGCCCAAGGCCACGCACTTCACCACCTACGCTCCGGCGCCCAAGCCGTCGCACAAAGCAAAGCACGGCAAGAGCGCGTCGCCGTCGCCTAGCCCGTCCTGAGGCCTCGCGCCGTCAGGCGTCAGGCCTCAGGCCCCGCGCCGTCAGACGTCATCCGGCCGGCTCGAACTTGTAGCCGAGACCGCGCACGGTCACGATGTGCCGCGGGTTCGTCGGCTCGGTCTCGATCTTCGCGCGCAGCCGCTTCACGTGCACGTCCAGCGTCTTGGTGTCGCCGACGTAGTCGGCGCCCCAGACGCGGTCGATGAGCTGCATCCGGGTGAGCACCCGGCCCGCATTCCGCAGCAGCACCTCGAGCAGCTCGAACTCCTTGAGCGGCAGTTGCACCTGCTCGCTGCGCACCGTCACCACGTGCCGTTCGACGTCCATCCGCACCGGCCCGGACTCCATGACCGAGCTGATCGGCTCGTCGGCGTCGCCGCGGCGGCGCAGCACGGCACGCATCCTCGCGACCAGTTCGCGCGACGAAAACGGCTTCGTCACGTAGTCGTCGGCACCTAGCTCCAGGCCAACGACCTTGTCGATCTCGCTGTCCTTTGCGGTCAGCATGATCACCGGGACGTTCGACCGCTCGCGCAGCGTCCGGCAGACCTCGCTGCCCGGCAGGCCCGGCAGCATCAGGTCGAGCAGGACCAGGTCTGCCCCGGTGCGGTCGAAGGTCTCCAGGGCATCGGGTCCGGTGGGGCAGACGGCTACCTCGAAGCCCTCCTTGCGGAGCATGTAGGACAGCGCGTCGCTGAAGGACTCCTCGTCCTCGACGACGAGTACCCGTGTCACTTGATTGCCTCCCTCGTGTGTCGCGCTGTTCCTATGTGCGCTCCGGCGGCTGCTGCCTGCGCTCCTGCGGCCGGCGCAGCTGCCTGTGTCCTCGACGTCGAGCTGGCCCAGCGCTGGCGCACCGGCAGCCGCAACGTGAATGTCGATCCGGCCGATTCCTTGCTCCAAACCCGGACGCTGCCGCCGTGCGCCGCGGTGACGTGCTTGACGATCGCCAGGCCCAGCCCGGTGCCGCCGGTCGCCCGGGATCGCGCCGGGTCGACCCGGTAGAACCGCTCAAAGATGCGCTCGCGGTCCCGCTCGGGGATACCGATGCCCTGGTCGGTCACGCTGATCTCGGCGTTCCAGCTGCCGACCATCCGCGTGTTGACGAGCACCTTGGTCTTGTCCGGGCTGTAGGCGACCGCGTTCTCCAGCAGATTGCGCAGCGCGGTGATCAGCAGGTCCTCGTCGCCGAGGACGGTGATGCCGCGCTCACCGACCACCTCGAGCGCGATCCCCCGCGCGGTGGCCCGCATCCGGCACCTGTCGAGCGCCTCGCTCACCACGTCGTCGAGCGCGACCGGCCTCGGGTCCGGAACCGGCTCGGCCGCCTGGATCCGGGACAGCATGATCAGGTCCTGCACGAGGTCGGTAAGCCGCGAAGCTTCCTGCCTCATCCGGCCGGCGAACCGGAGCACCGCCTCTGGATCGTCGGCAGCTTCCTCCACGGTCTCGGCCAGCAACGCGAGCGCTCCAACCGGGGTCTTGAGCTCGTGACTGATGTTCGCCACGAAGTCCCGCCGGACCTCGTCAACCCGCCGGCTCTCCGTCTGGTCCTCGGCGAGCACCAGGATCAGGCCACCGTCGGCCACCGCTGGCCCGAGCGGCGCCACCCGGACGGCAAAGCTGGTGGCCCGGCCGTTGAACCTGCTCGTCATGATGTCGATCTCGCCCTCGCGGGGCGTGCCGTCCCGGCGTACCTGGCGGGCGAGCGCGAGAAGCTCGCCAACCGCAAGCCGGCCGGAGTCGATGAACCCGAATTCGCGTGCGGCGGGGCTGAAGCTCAGCACGCGATCGTCACTGTCCAGCACCACGGCCGAGGAAAGCAGCACTCCTAGTACCGAGCTGACACCCACCGGAAGGTTGTCGACCGGCGAGCCGAGAGTGTCTGACATGTCACCAGACATGGCTGCTTGCACCCCCAACCTCACGCTTCGATGGTATTCGGGGCCACTGCCTCAGCACCATCGGCTGTTCTCCACCGCCCGAGCCTGTTCACGCAGTATTCACTATCGCGACATGGGACATCTATGTCGATTATGTCCGCAGGGTGCACAGGCGACCCGAGCAGGCGCCCGCTCAGCAGGCTATCTGCCCTGGTTGGCGACCGCGGCCGCGCCGGCGGCGGCGGCCTGCGGGTCGAGGTAACGCCCTGGTCCGGTGGGCCGGAACCTGTGATCAAGCTCATAGACCAGCGGCATGCCGGTAGGGATGTTCAGCTCGGCGATGTCGGCGTCGCTGATCCCGTCGAGGTGCTTCACCAGGGCCCGCAGCGAGTTGCCGTGTGCCACCAGCAGGCAGCTGCGACCGGCGGCGAGGTCGGGGATGATCGCGTCGTACCAGTACGGCAGTGCGCGGTGCAGCACGTCGCGCAGGCACTCGGTCCTGGGCAGCAACTCATCGGGCAGCAGCGCGTATCGGGGGTCGCCGACGGCCGACAACGGGTCGTCGTCGGCCAGTGGCGGCGGCGGCACGTCATAGGAACGACGCCAGATCATGAACTGCTCGTCCCCGTACTCGGCGCGGGTCTGCGCCTTGTCCTTGCCCTGCAGGCCACCGTAGTGACGCTCGTTCAGCCGCCAGGAGCGCCGGACCGGCAGCCAGCACAGCCCGGCAGCGGTCAGCGTGATGTCGGCGGTCTCGATGGCACGGCTGAGCACCGAGGTGTGCACGACGTCCGGCTGCAGCCCGGCCTGGGTTAGCTGCCCGGCCGCGCGCAGCGCCTCGGCCCGGCCGCCGTCCGACAGCCCGACGTCGACCCAGCCGGTAAACAGGCCCTTGGAGTTCCACTCGCTCTCGCCGTGCCTGATCATGATCAGCGTCCCCATGGCCGAGATACTAATGGGGGAACACGGTGGCGGAATCCGGGGTTGGAGGATCGGGAGGTGCATGCCCGTGCCGCGACGCGACCCTCGGCGGATCGCGACCGTTAGCGTTCACACATCACCGCTCGAGCAGCCGGGTACCGGCGATGCGGGCGGTCTCAACGTGTACGTGGTCGAGGTCGCCAAGCGCCTCGCTGCGCGGGGCGTTGAGGTGGACATCTTCACCAGGGCGGTGTCCAGGGACCAGCCCCAGGTTGCCGAGCTCGCACCCGGCGTGCTCGTGCGGCACCTGGCGGCGGGCCCGTTCGAGGATCTGGACAAGTCCGACCTTCCCGGCCAGCTTTGTCAGTTCACCTTCGAGCTGCTGCGCACCGAGGCGGGCCACGAGCCGGGCCGCTACGACCTGGTGCACGGCCATTACTGGCTGTCCGGCCAGGTAGGTGCCGTTGCCAAGGAGCGCTGGGGCGTACCGCTCGTGCAGTCCATGCACACACTCGGCAAGGTGAAGAACGCCGCGCTGGCGGCGGGCGACGCTGCCGAACCGAGCATCAGGCTTCGCGGCGAGGCCGAAGTCGTGGCGTGCGCCGACCGCCTGGTCGCGAACACCGACGACGAGGCCCAGCAGCTCATCCGGCGTTACGACGCCGACCCCGCTAGGGTCGCGACGATCAACCCAGGAGTCGACCTCGGCGTTTTCCAGCCGGGGTCACAGGCCGAGGCCCGACGCCATCTTGGCCTCCCGGCCGATGGCGTGGTGCTGGTGTTCGCCGGCCGAGTGCAGCCGCTGAAGGCCCCGGACATCGTGCTGAAGGCCGCCGCGCAGATCGTCAGGGATGATCCCGCGCTGGCCGCCCGGCTGACAGTCGCCTTCGTCGGCGGGCCTAGCGGCACCGGCCGCGAGGATCCGGACGGCCTGCTTGAGCTGGCTTCGCGGCTGGGCCTGTCCAGCCTGGTCAGGCTGGAGCCGCCGTGCCCCCAGCCCGCGCTTGCGGAGTGGTACCGGGCGGCCACGCTGGTCATGGTGCCGTCGTACTCGGAGTCTTTCGGCCTCGTGGCGATGGAAGCGCAAGCCTGCGGCACGCCCGTGGTCGCCGCTGCCGTCGGCGGGCTGCGCACCGCTGTGCGGGACGGCTACTCCGGTGTCCTGGTGGACTCCCACGACCCAGGGCATTACGCGCGCGCGGTACGCGACCTCGTCGCGGCCCCGGCCAGGATGGCCAGGCTCGCCGTGGGCGCGCGCGAGCACGCGGCCGGGTTCGGCTGGTCGGCTACCGTCGACAAGCTGATGCAGCTCTACGCCACGGTCACCGCCGAGAGCCGGGCCGGCGGTCAGGTGCAGGCGGCCGCGGTAGAGGCAGCCGCGGTCAGGGCGTAGGCGGGACCAGATGATCGCGGAAAATGGCGATCCAGCCGCCGCGCTGCGGGCCGCACTGGACGGCATGGAGCTGACCTACGAGTCCCCGGAGCCGGGCAGTTTCCTGGTCAAGCTGCCTGGCCAGCACAAGCTCGTCACGCTGGCATGGCTGATCGCGGGCAGGCACAGCCTGCACGTTGAGGCGTTCTTCTGCCGCCAGCCGGACGAGAATCACGCGGACTTCTACCGCTTCCTGCTCGAGCGCAACGCGCGGATGTACGGCGTGCACTTCGCGCTGGACGCGGTCGGTGACGTCTACCTGGTGGGCAGGCAGCCGCTCGACGCGATCACGCCCGCGGAGGTAGACCGGCTGCTCGGCTGTGTGCTGACTTACGCCGACGAGACCTTCGACCAGGCGCTCATGCTTGGCTTCGCATCCGCGATCCGCAAGGAGTACGCGTGGCGGGTCAGTCGCGGCGAGAGCCTGGCCAACCTGCAGGCGTTCGGCAAGCTGACGGGCGCCGACGAGGCGGGATCGCAGCCGCGGCTGCGCGACTAGCGCTCTTGCCGGGCGCTAGGACCTGACCAGGCGGGACACCGCCTCGGCCGCCTCCTTCACCTTCGCCTCGGCCTCGGGACCGCCATGCTCGATCGCCTCGGTAACGCAGTGGCCGAGGTGGTCCTCGAGCAGGCCGACGGCCACCGCCTGCAGCGCCCGCGTCGCCGCGGAAATCTGGGTGAGCACATCGATGCAGTACGTGTCGTCCTCGACCATCCGCTGCAGGCCGCGGACCTGCCCCTCGATCCGGCGCAGCCGCTTGAGGTAGGCGTCCTTGTCCTGCGTGTATCCGCGCATGGTCTGAAAATACACGGTGCGCCGGTCACGATGTAGAAAGGAGGAAGGCAGGTGCCATCCCGCGGTCTGCGTGAACCTGGAGCGAGCGTTCAGCGATTGTTAGGGAAGGAACGGCATTCTGGAGGCTGGTCAGCCGACGCCCGACCCGGCCGTTGGATGACTGACGCGCAGTGCGCGGCCGAGCAGGAAGGATGGCGTCGTGGGACGGCATGATGTGCAAGTCGCCGTCGACGAGCGCGACACGGGTGTACGCAAGATCAGCCGCACCACGTGGCGAGCCGGTGCCGTCGGACTGGTCATGTCGGGGCTCCTCGTCGGCGTTTTCCACAACGCCGCCAGCGAGGCCACCGACCACGGGTCTGGCGCCGTCAGCGGCCACACCACCCGCGGCGCCGGCAACACAGGCAGCGGGCAGTCGGGGGGCGGCACGATCGTGATCCCCAACCAGCCGCCCGCTCCCGCCTCGGGCTCCGGCCAGGTGACCTCGGGCGCGTCATGACCGTGACGGACGTCGGCAGGGACACCTTCGAGGTGTTCGGTACCACGGCGGTCTTGCTCGTCACCGATCACCGCGCGATCGGTCAGGCTCGCCGGATCGCCGACCGGCTGCTGGCCGACGTCGACCTCGCCGCCAGCAGGTTCCGGCCCGATTCGGAGCTGTCCAGGCTCAACGCAGCGGGCGGCGGGCGCGTGCAGGTCAGCGCCACGTTCGCCGACCTGCTGGCGGCCGCCTTGCGGGCGGCCAGGCTGACCGGCGGCGACGTCGACCCGACCTGCGGTAAGGCGCTGACCGGCCTCGGCTACGACAGGGATTTCGCCGACGTGCGTGCGGCCGGGGACGTGCCGCCGAGGCTGACCGGCGCGGTCGGGCCGGTGCCCGGCTGGCGGACCGTGCACCTCGACCACGCCAAGCGGCGAGCGTGGCTGGACCGCGGTGCCCAGCTCGACCTCGGGGCGACGGCCAAGGCCTGGGCCGCCGACAGGTGCGCCGAGCAACTCGCCGCGAGCCTGGATTGCGGTGTCCTGGTGAGCATCGGTGGCGACGTCGCCGTCGCCGGCCAGCCACCGGATGACGGCTGGCCGGTGCGGGTCAGCGACGACCATGCGGCACCGCAGGAGGCACCCGGCCAGACAGTGAGCATCAGCAGCGGCGGGCTGGCCACCTCAAGCACCACGGTCCGGGCCTGGACGGTCGGCGGCCGCCGGGTGCACCACATCATCGACCCGGCGACCGGCGAGCCAGCGCGGTCCTGCTGGCGCACCGTCAGCGTTGCCGCCGGCAGCTGCACAGACGCGAACACGGCGAGCACGGCTGCGATCGTCCGCGGTCCGGCAGCCCCCGACTGGCTCCGCAAACTCGGCCTGCCCGCGAGGCTCGTGCGCCCGGACGGCACCGTCGAGACCACGGCTGGCTGGCCGCGCGGTGGCGGACCCGGACAAGCGGCATGACCCACGCCACGCACGCCGCCGCGATCGTCGTCACCTCGTCGACCCCGCTGTGGTACGCGACGAGGGCAACCGGGCTCGTCGCACTCGTCTTGCTGACCTGGAGCATGGCGCTCGGGCTGCTGTCGTCGGTGCGCTACCAGCGGCAGGGCTGGCCCCGATTCGTGACGCTCGGCCTGCATCGGAATGTCTCGCTGCTGGCACTGGCGTTCACCGTGCTGCACGTGCTGACGTCGGTACTCGACAGCTTCGTGAACATCCCTCTGCAGGACGCGTTCGTGCCGTTCATCTCGTCCTACCGGCCGCTGTGGCTGGGCCTCGGCGCCGTGGCGTTCGACCTGATGATCGCGCTGATCGTGACCAGCCTGCTGCGGGCCAGGATCCGCCTGAGGGTGTGGCGGTTCGTGCACTACGGCGCGTACCTGTGCTGGCCGGTCGCGGTCCTGCACGGCCTCGGCACCGGCACCGACACCCCGGTCCGCTGGGTGCTCGCGCTGACGGCCGCGTGCGTCCTCGCGATCGCCGCGCTCACCCTGTGGCGCCTGTCCGTCGGCTGGCCGGCGCACGCTCTCGCCAGGCTGGCCGGCGCCGCGGCCGTCGTCCTCGTCCTGGTACTCGGCGTCGTCTGGCTGCGGGCGGGACCGCTGGCGCCGGGCTGGTCGGCCAAGGCGGGAACGCCGTCGTCAACGCTCAGCCACGCAGGAACGCGCGACTGAGCGTGGAAACCCGGCTGATCCTGCGAGACGGGACGTTGTCTCTCGCCGAGCACATCGACGGCTACGGCCCGCTAGCGCGGCACGGTGCGGCGCTCATCGCGGAAGTCGAACGCTCGGGACTGACCGGCCGCGGTGGTGGCGGTTTCCCGGCAGGCCGCAAGCTCCGCGCCGTCGCGGAGGCTAGCTCGCGGCAGCGCAGGCCCCCGGTGGTCGTGGCCAACGGCGCGGAGTCGGAGCCGGCCAGCAGCAAGGACCTGATCCTGCTCAGCCACGCACCGCACCTCGTGCTGGATGGCCTCACGGCGTGCGCCGACGCCGTCGGTGCGCGCCACGGCTACCTCTGCCTGTCGCACCGGACCGCAAGACTGGCACCGGCGCTCACCGACGCGGTCGCGCAACGGGACCGGGCCGGCCTGCCCGGGCCGCCAGTCAGCGTGGTCTGCCTGCCCGACGGCTACCTGGCCGGCCAGGAGACCGCCCTGATCGCGACGCTCAACGGCGGC
>JASHTT010000383.1 GCA_030040415.1 Streptosporangiaceae bacterium
GTCGGCGGGTCGCCGATGGCCCGCATGCTCGCCGAGATGGCAGCGACGCTCGGCTGGCGCGCGGACCTCGTCGATGGCAAGGACTTCGGTCCGGAGGACGCCGACCAGCACACCATGGTGGTGGTCGCGACCCAGGGCCACGACGACGAGGCTGTGATGGCGCGGGCCATCGAGGCCAGGCCCGCCTACCTGGGCCTGGTCGCGTCCGGGCGACGCGGCGACGCGGTGCTCGGCTACCTGGCCGACCGTGGCCTGCCGAAGGACCAGCTTGACAACGTCAAGGTGCCGGCCGGGCTTGATCTTGGCCGGACCACGCACACCGAGATCGCCGTCGCGATCCTGGCCGAGCTGGTCCAGCTGCGCGCATCGGGCGCGCTCGCGGTTCGCCGCGCTCAGGATCAACAGACTCTGCCGCAAAAGACCAGGCAGCAAAAGACTGCGCGGCAGGCTCGATCGGCCGTCGACCCGGTCTGCGGCATGACCGTGACCGCAGCGGAGGAGACCCTGTCGCTCAGTCATGACGGCAGCACCTACTACTTCTGCTGCGCCGGCTGCCGTCAGGCGTTCGAATCGAGCCCAGCGGCCTACGTGAACAGGCTCCCGATATGAGGAATGGTTCCCGATGCTGATCACGAACGACTTCGAGGTCGCCGAGCCGGTCGACAAGGTCTGGCAGTTCTTCCAGAACATCCCGCAGGTGGCGACGTGCCTGCCAGGCGCGGAGCTGACCGAGGATCTCGGCGACGACAAGTACGCCGGCCGCGTGCTGGTCCGGATGGGCCCGGTCAAGCTGCAATTCGCCGGCACTGCCGACATCACCGAGCGGGACGAGGCGGCCAAGCGCATCGTCGTGCACGCGAGCGGCGCCGAGGAAAAGGGCAGAGGCCAGGCCAGCATGGTCGTCACCGCGGTGCTGTCCAGCTCCGGCCGCGGCACGAAGGTCAGTGTCGGGCAGGACCTGCAGCTGTCCGGTGCGGCGGCGCAGTACGGCCGCGGCATGATCTCGGACGTCACGTCCGTCCTGATGAGCGACTTTGCGGTCAACATGAAGGACCGCATCGAGAGGATCGACAGGGGCGAGTCCGCCGAGCAGCTGGCGGCGGCCTCCGCCAGCCCGGCTGGCGGGCTCACCATCGGCCTGCGGGCGGCGCTGATGGCGCTCACCCGGGTCTTCCGCCGCTTCTTCGCGCCCTACCAGCCCGCAAGCTGACCAACCGAGGAGACAGACATGGTCCTGTGGTGGATCGGCAACATCATCTTGTTGGTGGTGATCCTGCCGGTCGTCATCTACCTGCTCAACCGGGTCCTGGCCGCGGTCGAGCGCATCCGGCACGCGACCGACGACATCCTGCGTGGCGGCGTCGCGCTCATCGGCGAACTGCAAGGCGTTCCTGAGGCACTCGCCACCACGGACGCGACAGTCAGCGAGATTTCCGTGGGCGCCGTCCGGTACGCGGGGTCCGTAGCCAAGCTCCTCGGCTGAGTGTAAGGAGGAACCGAAATGCCAGCAGCAGCGTGGTTCACGCTCATCGTCGCGGCGCTGATCATCGCGATCACCGCCGTCGGCCTGCTACGCGTGGTCTTGCACCTGAGGGCGATCCGGGCGACGCTGGTCGCGACGACCGGTGGCGTGCAGGCGGTTGCGCAGCTCACCAGCACCGTGCCGGACCGGCTGAACTCGGTCAACGCGAGCCTGAAGCCCGTCAGGGACTTCTGCGAGACGGTCTGACCGGCCATGTACGCACACACAGACAAGGCCAGCTTGCTAGCGAGTTCCGCCAGTCACTTCAGTTCGTTCGGCTGGATACTCGGCTACATCATCGGCGGGGTCGTGCTGGTAGCGGTCGTCGCGCTGGTGCTGCCCATCCTCGCCCTGGCGCGTTCGATCGGGAACGAAGCACCCAAGATCAACGACGCGCTGACCGACGCTGTGCACAACACCGCCGCGCTGGGGGGGCTGCGCACGACCATCGAGCACGCCACGATCATCATCGGCGGACTGCAGCGCGGCCGCGCCAGGCTGGGAGGTTAGCGACATGCACACGCTGGCCATGAACGGCAGCGAGCACACCTGGTGGGTGGTCAGCATCATCATCGGGTTCGTGGTCGTCATCGCGGTCGCCGCGCTGCTCAGCCTGCTCATCTACTTCGTTAAGGTCATCGACCGCCGCGTCGTCCAGGTGCGCGACACGCTCAAGGCTGCCTCCGCGAACACGGCTGACACCGTGCTGATCCCGCAGGTCGCCGGCGGCGTCGAGGCGGTACTCGCCGAGGGTCTCAAGCACCACCTGTTCCTCGGCCGCGTGCTCGGAAAGGTGAAGTCATGACCGCGCTCGTCATCCTGACCGTCGTCGTCATTGTGCTGCTCGTCGCCGGGCTCGCGTTCTACCTGTACTGGACCGGCACGCTGCTGGACAGGATCGGGGCGAACCTGGAGGAGTGCGCCGAAGAGGTCCGCACGATCGTCGGCCACGCCGAGCTGATAGGCCCGGGCGTCGGGCACATCAACGAGACGGGAGGCGTCGTCGCGGGCGCGCTGCCGCTGCTGTACGGGATGGCCGAGGAGATCGTGGCCGACGTGACGCCGCGACCCGAGGCCCCCGAGGTGCCCGAGCCCGTTCGCCCCGCCTCCGGTACCCGCCGGTCGCGCCTGCAGGACGCCGTGGGATACGCGCCGCCGCGCTAGCCGGGGGTTCGCGGATCGGGGCCGCGGCGCGCGACCGGCGCGGTGGTCGGCGCCGAGTACTCGCCGATCCACTCCTCCTTCCAGGCGTGGTCGTACTGCTGCTCGTTGCAGCTCGGCCGGTAGATCGCGGTCAGTTCCCTGGCGATCTGCTCCCGGTGCAGGCTGGTCCCGCCCGGCACCACGTAGGTGCAGACGTAGACCTTCCACTTCGAGCCAGCACGCCGGATCCAGCAGGATGCCCGCGGGTGCTGGAACGGGAAGCGCTCGGCCGACAGATCCTCGGAGTGCCCGACGTAGATCACCGCATACTGCTCGGGCTTGGCGTCCGGCTCGGGCTTGTAGGCGATCGCGTACACGGCGGCCTGCACGGGCGGGGTCCACCCGCCGAGCAGCCGCGGACCCTCGAAGGGGTATCCGGCCAGCGAGCCGAGCCGGATCACCGGGACTGCATCTCCTCTTCGGACTCGCTGACCGCCTCGGTCCGCACAACCGGGCCCGCAGGCAGTCCGGCGGCAGCAGCGGCGGAGACCAGCAGCTGCGTGCCCTTCCTGATCGCTTCGTCGCGGCTGTCGGCCTCGACGACGAGCTGGGCACCGTATCGGGTGCTGCCGATGCCGCTGGCGATGCCGTTGCTCGCCGCCACCGCGTCTGCCAACTCCACGACGTCCTCGCGGGTCAGCACCCGGTTCCCCTCGGCCTCGACTCCGACGCTCCACCTCATTGCCGACTCGCTCCCTGATCCCGTTCCGGTTCGAGCCCTCCGGCCCGGCGAACCGCGCGCACCTGGTCGGCGTGCGCGTCCTGCTGCCATTTCACCGTAGCGCGGGGGTCGGTGAACGGCTTGCCCGCCGCCAGCAGATCGAGGTAACGAGCGTCCGCGTCGGCCCGGCGGCGGAACTCCGCCGCGTCCCCGACGTGCCCATGCCCGGGTATCACGCACGTCACGCCCGGAACGGCGGCCAGCAGCGCCAGTCCCGCCCGGTAGTCGCCGAGCGGGTCAGGCTCGACGGTGTCCAGCAGCGGGATCTCGATATCGGACAGCATGTCGCCGGCCACCAGCACTCCAGCGTGCGGCACGAAGAGGCCACCGTGCCCGGGCGCGTGTCCGTTGTGCACGATCACCCGCACCTCGGGGCCGTCCCACGGCACCAGCGCGGCGCCAGCAGGCAACGGACTGAGCAACCCGAACAGCTCCATGTCGTGTCCCGGCGCGGTCCTCTCCAGTTCCGCCACCATGCCAGGTCGCTCGGCCGCCACGATACGAACGGCCGCTGGTGCCGCGTACCGCGGCACGTCGCGGAGGTCGCGGCTCCACAGCACGTGGTCCCAGTGCGGGTGCGTGGCGAACCCGGCCACCGGCCGGAGGCCGAGCTCGCGAAGTTCGGCGGCTAGCGCTGAGAGGTCGGCCACCGTCAGCGCGGGATCGGCAACCAGGCAGCCGCCGTTGTTCCCGGCTATCACCGTGCTCGTGCAGGTCAGCAGGTCCGACGTGGCCACCAGCACGCCCGGCGCGACCTCGGCAAGCCTGCTCATGGGCTAGCTCATCGCGGGCAGCAGCCCGGCGAGCTGCTCGAGGCTCGCCAGGTCGTGGCCGGACAGCAGCAGGTCGATGTGCGGCTCGGCGACCATCATGCCCACCGTGCTCGGCCGGAAGTTCGGGTCGTCACCCTTGTGCGGGTTCAGCCACACGATCCGGTGACACAACCGGGACAGCCGCTCCATGGCGGCCGCCAGCACTTCGGGATCCCCGCGATCCAGCCCGTCCGAGCAGATAACGACGACAGCTCCCCGGCACAACCCGTTCCTAGCCCATCGCCTTACGAAAGTGTCGAGCGACGCCCCAATCCTGGTGCCGCCCTCCCAATCCACGACCACATCTGCGGCACGCGCCAGCGCGGCGTCCGGCCGCCGGTGCTCGAGTTCCCTGGTGATGCGGGTGAGCCTGGTGCCGAAGCAGAACACCTCGACCCTGCTGGCCGCGTGCTTGGCGGTGTGCGCGAACTGCAGCAGATGGCGCGAGTAGTCCGCCATCGAGCCGGAGACGTCCAGGATGAGCACCAGCGGGCGCAGCTTGACCTTGCGCCTGCGGAAGTACAAGTCCGCCGGCTCGCCGTGCATTCGCATCGACTCCCTGGCGATCCTTCGCATATCGGGGGAACGACCCGCCGTCGCGGGCCGCGTCCTGCGGGTGCGCCGCCGAGGTGGCGTCAGCCGTATCGTCGTCATGATCTTGCGTAGTGCGGCGAGCTCGGCGGCCGTGCAGGCGGCGAACGACCGGTGCTTGAGTGCATCCACGTCGGATGCCATCCAGCCGAGCGAGGCCTGCTCTTGTTCCTCGTCGCCGCCCGGCTCCGTGCCGGGCATCACGAGCGGGGCTGCACCCTGTGCCGCCGCCGTGGCCCGCAGCAACAGCGTCAGCGCCTCGGCTGGCTCCGCCCCGAGGAAGAACCGGCGGAACACCGCGTCGTAGGTCGCGATGTCGTCACGCCTGCTGACCATCGTGGTCCTGCCCGCCCAGTACAGGTCGAGCAGGTCTGCCGGATCGAGCGGTGCCATCGCGGAACAGTAGGTGAGCACGTCGCCGGTGCCGACTGGCAGCCCCGCGGCCCGCAGTTCGCGCGCGAAATCGACGAGCACGCCCGCGAACGGGGCCTGCGCGCCGCTGCCGTCAGACTGGTCAGGCACCCGAGGTGATCTCTTCGACGTTCTCGCGGACCAGGTCGAGGTCGTCCCGGTCCTTGATGACGGCTCCAAGCGTGTCCACGGCGGCGTCCGGCGTCAGGTCCGCCGCACCGAGGAAACCGAGCGTGCGGACCCAGTCGATGGTCTCGGCCACGCCGGGCGGCTTGGCCAGTTCCAGTTCCCGCAGCCGGTGCACCGCCGCCACGACCTTCCTGGTCAGCGCCAGCGCCGCGGCGGGCTCGCGGACCAGCACGATCTCGACCTCGCGCTCGGCCGTGGGGTAGCCGATCCAGTGATACAGGCAACGGCGGCGCAGCGCGTCGTGCAGTTCCCTGGTCCGGTTCGAGGTGAGGATCACGGCAGGCGGGCTGGCCGCCTTGATCGTGCCGACCTCGGGGATGGTGATCTGGAAATCGGACAGCACCTCGAGCAGGAACGCCTCGAATTCGTCGTCGGCCCTGTCGATCTCGTCGATCAGCAGCACGGCGTCCTGGCCGGCCCGGACCGCTTCCAGCAGCGGGCGCTCGAGCAGGAACTTGGGGCCGAACAGCTTGTCGACGGCCTGCTCGTCCGCAGCCTGGCGCTCGGACAACGCGCGGATCTGCAGCATCTGCCTGGCGTAGTCCCACTCGTACAGCGCCTGGTTGGTGTCGATGCCCTCGTAGCACTGCAGTCGGATGAGCCTGCGGCCGAATACGTCCGCCAGTACCTTGGCCACCTCGGTCTTGCCGACGCCTACCTCGCC
>JASHTT010000384.1 GCA_030040415.1 Streptosporangiaceae bacterium
GCTGGACGCGATCAGCCGAGCCCGCCTCCGGTTCAGTGGGTGGCTTCGTATTCCTGAATGATGGATGCAGGAATCCGGCCGCGCTCGCTGACCTTGTCACCGCGCTCACGCGCCCACTGCCTAATTTCTGAGCTCTTCTCGCGGCCCGGCCCACTGCGGGCCTTCCGACGTGCGGCGGCCCTGGCACTCACGCGCC
The DNA here is from genome assembly GCA_030040415.1 of Streptosporangiaceae bacterium. Lineage (GTDB taxonomy): Bacteria > Actinomycetota > Actinomycetes > Streptosporangiales > Streptosporangiaceae > JAJYUU01. Next base: position 197 of record JASHTT010000384.1, read on the forward strand.
TAGCGTGGTCGATGTATCCACCGAAGACATCGTGGAGTTCCTTGGCGTGCTTGGAACATACGTCGATCTCGTAAGCGGTGCCGTCAACGGAGAACGAAACCGTCTCGTTTCCCTCGACCTCCCCGTCATGCGGGAGATCACATACCACCGTCACCACCGTCTTCTGCACCATGGTGCGTGCTGCCTTTCACCGAAGTCTTTTAGGCAGTTAAAGGTATACCACGCACGGCCCGCTTGACAATTCGAGATTGTCCTTTAGGTTTCGGGTCCAGGTCACAGATATGAAACAATCCGGAAGTAATCAGTAACGCAGCGTAATCGGCGTCAGCTAGTCAGCCGTTGAACCGCCTCGCCGATCTGTGCCTTCTAGCTCACTATCAAGCTCTTCTGCCGTATTCGGCTGAGCAGGCGAAATCTCATCTTCCGGTGCTGCCGGGCGATCGGGTCGTTGCCGTCTCATCTCATGCCGAAGGAACGCGCCTATTGCGAACAACACCGCGGCGCACATCAGCAGCGGAGGGGTCAGGACAGACAGATCCTTCATACGGCCGCCCCTTCCGTGGTGAAGGCTCGTTTGTGAAATTGCACGGGACCGCCGATCGCGACCAGCGGCCGGCGAGTGCAAGCGTCCGGTCGGCCGCTGATCCCATTGGACGGCCACCTCGTTCCGGCTACCAGCTACGGCCGGCACCGCGACCGCCTCAGCGTTGGCTCGCCGACCGCGGGCGGCCAGTCCTGGCTTCCTGGCCGCGGCCAAACAGCAGCCCGCGGCCCTGCACGAACTTGCTGGCAGACCCTGCCTTACGCCATTCTGCCGCAGGATGTCGGTTACCGTAGCGCCGGGTCGCTGCCGAGGAGCCGTCCGAGCTCGCCCAGCCCGGCGGGACGAGAACTGATATTTAGCCTCAGATACGCAACATCATCCGGGTGTTGCCCAGTGTGTTTGGTTTCACCCGGTCAAGATCGAGGAACTCGGCTACGCCCTCGTCATATGACCGGAGCAACTCGGCATAGACCTCGGGCGTCGTAGCGACCCCCGCGATCTCGGCAAACCCGTGGCTCCGGAAGAACTCCACCGCGAATGTGAGCACGAACACCCGCCGTACGCCCACTTCCCGCGCCGTGTCCAGCAGGGCGCGAACTATCTGGGTCCCGACGCCTCTGCCCTGGTGATCAGCCGAGACCGCGAGGGTGCGTATCTCGGCCAGGTCTTCCCACATCACGTGCAGCGCGCCGCACCCCGCGACATCGCCATCAGGCGCGGTCGCCACCCAGAATTCCTGAATGTCCTCGAACAGCGCTACTGTCGCCTTGTCCAGTAGTCTCCCGGAGTCTACGTTCGCATCGACAAGTGCCCGGATGGCTGTCACATCCGTTGTCTTAGCGCGTCTGACCGCATAATCCACCCGGTGCCGCCTTCACTGCTCTCGCCACCTTGCCGGCTGTTCGTGCTGATCCATCCAGCAGCATCCCAAACCTAGCCGCTGCATGGCAAAGGTCATGAGTACCGACTGTCACAACGCACATACGTGCTGCGATCAAACCCCCCTAGGGGTTATCCGTGCAGATCACGCGCAGATCACGCGAGCCGCGGCGGTTCTTCGACACGCCGTGTGACCTGGAACTATGCAACTCATCCGAGATCTTGTCGCAATGCCGGCGGAGCATGTATCCATCGGCACGGAAGTCGTCGCAAGATTGCTGGCGATGCGTATGGCATAGGTGCCAGATCAAATTCTTGGCCGTTTTGCCACGCGACGCGGGTCGTCTCCGATAATCTCCAACGCTGATACCGTTGCGAGCCGCCGGATAGCGGGCGACTCGTAACCGCCCGCAGTTCGTCCTGTCGCTCAATGGGTGCCCCGCAGGTCCGGGCTCGGCAAGAACCCGGCTGAAACAGCAGGCCGCATACTGAGGCGGTGCTAGGCGCCGTCGGCTCGTGCGGCACGGCGTGCCATTGGCGGCTTAGGAGAGGAGACCGGGTGAGGGTGAGGCACACGCTGCCCGCAAGCTGGCGTGGGGCGGGAGTACTCGCCGCGGCCGCAGGCGTCGCCATCTGCGCCGTAGTTCTGCCCGGGAGCGCGGCGAGCGCCGCCCCGGGAACGGGCAGTCCGAGCCTCAACGCCGTGCTGGCCGAGGCCAACGCCCTGTCCAACCAGATCGACAAGCTCAGCCAGGAGTACGACGGTCTGAAGATACAGGTCGACCAGGCGCGCACCGAGGCCAAGCTGGCGACGGAGAGTTCCGCCGCTGACGCTCGTCTGGTCGGCCAGGACGAGCAGTCCATCGGCGCAATTGCCGTCGAGGGCTACATGACCGGCGGCTTGAGCCCGGCGCTTCAGTTGCTGCAGAGTGCCAACCCGCAGAGCATGCTAAACCGCGCCTCCTTCATGACCCAGCTGGCACGGGAAAACGGCGCCAAGATCAGCCTGGTGTCCTCGGCCGCGACGGCCGCCGAGCGCGCCCAGGCGGCAGCGGCGCAGGAGGAGCAGAAGGCCAACGTGCTGGCCAAGGAGATGGCCGCCAAGGTCGCGCAGATCCAGCAGAAAGAGAACTTCTTCAACAGCGAGGCCTACCAGCAAGCCGAGGCTATCTTCGAGCGCACCGGGCACTACCCGGACATCAAGCCCAAGGGCGACTCCATCGGGGTGCAGGCGCTCAGGTGGGCGCTCGCCGAGATCGGCAAGCCTTACGTATGGGGCGGCGCCGGCCCTAATGGGTTCGACTGCTCTGGCCTGGTGGTCTGGGCCTATGAGCACGTGGGCATCTACCTCGAGCACTACACCGGCGACCAGTGGAACGAAGGGGAGCACATCCCCACTAGCGAACTGGCACCGGGTGACCTGGTCTTCTTCTACGCCGACATCAGCCACGTGGGCATGTACGTCGGCGACGGCATGATGGTGGACGCGCCGACCTTTGGTCAGGACGTGCAGATCCAACCTGTCATGTGGAACGTGTTCGTCGGCGCGGTCCGGATCGTCGCTTAGCCCGGAGCCGGCCAGCGCACCAGGTGGCGCTGGCCGGTCAGCCCAGCGCGCCTGCTACCCGGGCTTGACCAGCGGGAACAGCACGGTATCGCGGATCGGCGCCCCGGTCAGCATGATCAGCATGCGGTCTATGCCCATGCCCATGCCG
>JASHTT010000385.1 GCA_030040415.1 Streptosporangiaceae bacterium
CTCCCGAGCAGGTGGCCAGCGAGGCAGCCGCGGCCCTCGGCCTGATCAGGCAGGCGCACCGCGCGCTCGGGATCGAGGCTGCCCGGTTCCGGTTGTCGCTGGCCGGCGGCTCCGGCAAGTACGTGGGCAACCGCGAGATGTGGGACAAGGCCACCGCGGTCCTCACCGACGTCCTGGTGTCCGCCGGCCTGCCATTCGACGCCGAGGAAGGTGAGGCGGCGTTCTACGGGCCCAAGATCGACGTCCAGGTGGCGGACAGCGCGGAACGGGAGACCAGCATCTCCACCGTCCAGGTGGACTTCTACCAGCCAGAGCGATTCGGCCTGACTTACACCGGCCCCGACGGCGGCAAGCACCGGCCGGTGATGGTGCACCGCAGCATCGTTGGCAGCATGGAACGTGCCGTCGCCCACCTGATCGACGTCCATGGGGGCGCGTTCCCGCCCTGGCTAGCGCCGGTCCAGCTGGCCGTGCTGCCGATAGCCGACGCCGAGCTGCCCAAAGCCGATCAGCTAACCCGGCAGGCCATAGAGCAGGGCCTGCGCGCCGAACTGGCTGCGCCATCGGACGGCAGTCTGGGCGCCCGGGTCCGGGACCACCGGCTGGTTCCCTATGTCGCCGTGATCGGCCGGGCCGAGGCGGCCGCGGGACAGGTAGCGCTGCGTCTCCGCGACGGCCGCCAGCTCCCGCCGATGCCCACCGCACAGGCTTTGGGGGCGATGAGCGGCGCAGTCAGCCGGCGCGGCACCGAGCTATGGCCGGAAAGCATGAGTGGCCGGTGAGACCGGCCACCCCCAGCCCGTCCTCGTCAGGGCGGGGCGTGGATCCGGTCTCACCGGCCACACGGAGGCCGGGTGTGACCCCGGCCTCGCGGAGGCTGGGTGACCCCAGCCTCACCTACCTCCGGCGGCCCCCCCGCCGGAGTCAGGAAGCCTCAACCAGTTCCCGCCCGGGCTCGCTCGCGTCCGGGGCCTCGTGCGTCAGACCGTGCACGTAGCGCTTGCCGCGCAGCAGCGAGGCGAAGCCGGCGATCAGGCAGGCGACTATCGCGAACGTGAAGGCCACGGTCAGGCCGTGCTGGAACGGGCCCGAGATCAGGCTCGGGAAGAAGCTGTGGCCGGTCAGGTAGGCCGCGTGGCTGGCCGGCAGCTTGTGCAGGACAGGGCCGAGCAGGGTCTGCACCGGGTTGTAGCCAAGCAGTGCTGCGAACATGATCGAGACCGGCGGTAGCGCCGCTATCCGCGCGGCCGCCGCGGGCGGAACGCCCTGGGCCGTCAGTCCGTGCCCGAGGGCGGCCGGCAGCGTGCCGGCCAGGCCGAGAATGATCAGCGAGAAGAAGATGCCGATCGACAGGACCATCGAGGAGTTCTGGAACGTGGCGCTCATGCCCGCCCCGACACCGCGCCTGTCGGGGGGCAGGCTGTTCATGATGCCGGCCCGGTTCGGAGAGGCGAACAAGCCCATGCCGATGCCGTTGAGCAGCAGGATGCCGGCGAACTGCCAGTAGGTGAAGTTCACCGGCAACCGCTCGAGCAGGACGAACGAGATGGCCGCCACGACCATGCCGCCAGTTGCGAACGGCCTCGCCCCGAACCTGTCGGACAGGTAGCCGGACAGCGGGCCCGCGGCCAGGAAGCCGACCGTGAGCGGCAGCATCGCGATGCCGGCCCACAGTGGCGTCTGGCTGAATCCGTACCCGTGCATCGGCAGGTAGATGCCCTGCAGCCAGATGATCAGGATGAACATGAGGCCGCCGCGGCCGAGACCGGAGAGCAAGCTGGCCACGTTCCCGGCGGAGAATGGGCGGATCCGGAACAGGTCGAGCCGGAACATCGGCTCGGCAACCCTCGTCTCGATCACCGCGAATGCCGCCAGTGCCGCCAGGCCGCCGGCGACGAGCACGATCACGAGCGGGCTGGTCCAGCCCATGGTGTGACCGCCGTACGGCTGGATGCCGTAGGTGATGCCGGCCAGCAAGGCGACCAGGCCGGCGGCAAAGGTGACGTTCCCCCACCAGTCGATGCGGGCGGGCTTGCGGACGCCGAGCTCACGAAGCTTCAGGTAGGACCAGATCGTGCCGAGCACGCCGAACGGCACCGAGACCAGGAACACGTAACGCCAGTTCAGCGGTCCTAGAACGCCGCCGAGCACGAGGCCGATGAACGAGCCGGCGATGCCGGCCACCTGGTTCAGGCCGAGGGCCAGGCCTCGCTGGTTGTGCGGGAAGGCGTCGGTCAGGATCGCGCCGGAGTTCGCCATCAGCATGGCGCCGCCGACGCCCTGCAGGACCCGCATGCCGATCAGCCACCACGCGGCGGCGGTACCGTGCAGCCAGGTCAGGGACAGCAGGACGGAGAAAGCTGCGAATACCGCGAACCCGAGGTTGTACATGCGGACCCGGCCGAAGATGTCGCCGAGCCTGCCGAAGCTGACCACGAGCACAGCGGTCACGACCAGGTAGCCCATCAGCAGCCACAGCAGCAGGCTGGTGTTGCCGGGCTGCAGCGGGTTGACCCCGATGCCGCGGAAGATGTCGGGCAGCGCGATCAGCATGATCGACGAGTTGACCGTCGCCATCAGCACGCCAAGCGTGGTGTTGGACAGGGCTATCCACTTGTAGTGGAGTCCGGGGCCACCGGGCCGGCGAAGCGTCTCGACTGAATCCGCGGCCTGCACGAAGAGCCTCCTCGACTGGGAGCAGTTGCTTGCTAT
>JASHTT010000038.1 GCA_030040415.1 Streptosporangiaceae bacterium
TTCGTCCTGCGCGCCGCTCGCCTTGTCCGTCGTGCGGGCGCCTGCCCCTTGGCTGCGGAACTCCTTAGCCGCAGATGCCAGTTCCTCCCGGATACTGCGGACCGTGTCCCTGACGTCCTCGGAGATCTGCGTGGCAACGTCACGCAGGGACTCGGCGAGCTCGTCCTCAAGATCTGCTAGTTCGCCGAGACGAGTCCTGATCTCTTCCCTGCCCTTGTCGGTGATGCTGTAGATCTTCCTGCCGTTGACCTCTTCGTGCGTCACCAGGCCGTCTTCCTCGAGCCTGGCCAGACGCGGGTAGATGGTGCCCGGCGACGGCGCGTAGATGCCCATGAATCGGTCCTGCAGCAGCCTGATGACCTCGTACCCGTGCCGCGGGGCCTCGTCGAGCAACTTGAGCAAGTACAGCCGGAGCCTGCCGTGCCTGAATACCGGGCTCATCGCATATCACCTGCCCGCCTGTTCTCGCTGGCCGTCAACCTGAGGTGGCGCCACTCGCCTGCAAAATCATAGCCCTGCCGATACGATATGTCGCGTCGCTCAAAAGTCAAGATGTATCGTGTCCTCTACTACTAGGGAACGCGACTATCAGTGCACGGTCCGGGCCGTGCCGGCCAGTGCCCGGAGGCTGGTCGCTATTCGTCCTCGTCGAGCCTGGCCAGCCAGCTGGCGAACTGGTCCACCACGGCCTCGGCATCCGGATGCTCGTCGACGAAGCTCCGCAGGCGTTCTGCCAGCCAGTCAAGCGAGACCTGCTCGTCGCCACGCCTTTCGGCGAGTTCCTCAATACCGCGGTCGGTGAAGTACATCGGTCAGTGGCCGAGCGCGAACACCGCGTCTACGATCGCCGCCTGCTCGGCTGCGTGCGCACGCGCCGAGCCGGAAGCGGGCGCCGAACTGGCGGGCCGCGAGACGACGGTCAGCTTCCGGTCGATTACCTGGGGAAGGTGCATGGCCATGTACGGCCAGCCGCCCATGTTGGCCGGCTCCTCCTGCACCCAGGTGACCGCCGCTGCCGACGGGTACTTCGCCAGCTCGGCAGCTATCTGCTCGGCGGGCAGCGGATACATCCGCTCCACCCGGATGAGTGCGAGATCCGTCCGGACGGCGGCACGCCGCCGATCGGCCAGGTCGTAGTAGATCTTGCCGGAGCACAGCACCACATGGGTGACAGCCGAGGTGTCAGCGCGATCCGGGCTGTCGGCGGTCCCGAACGCCGGGTCGGAGAGCACCGGCATGAACGATCCGGACGTGAAGTCGGCCCTGGCGGAAACCGCTGCCTTGTGCCGCAGCAGCGACTTGGGCGTGAACACGATCAGCGGCTTGAGCCGTCCGCCCAGCGCCTGCCAGCGCAGCAGGTGGAAGTAGCTGGCCGGTGTGCTTGGCATCGCGACCGTCATGTTGTCCTGGGCGCACAGGGACAGGAACCGCTCGACCCTCGCGGACGAGTGGTCGGGACCCTGGCCCTCATAACCGTGCGGCAGGAGCAGCACGACCCCGGAACGCTGGCCCCACTTCTGCTCGCCCGAGCTGATGAACTCGTCGACGATCGTCTGAGCTCCGTTGACGAAGTCGCCGAACTGCGCTTCCCAGCAGACCAGCGCCTCCGGCCTGGCGACGGAGTAGCCGTACTCGAAACCGACTGCCGCGTACTCCGACAGCAGCGAGTCATAGACGTGGAATCTGGCCGACGGGCTGTTGAAGGCCCGCAGCGGCGCGTGCTCGGCGCCGGTGTGCCGGTCAACAAGGACCGCGTGACGCTGGCCGAACGTGCCGCGGCGGGAGTCCTGGCCGATGAGACGCACCGGGTGGCCGTCGATCAGCACCGAGCCGAACGCCAGCAGCTCGCCCGTGCCCCAGTCGATCTCGTCCTGCTCCACCATCGCCGCCCGCCGCTGCAGCTGTGGCAGCAGGCGAGGGTGCACGGTGAACCCATCGGGCAGCGCGACTTGCGTCTCAACGATGCGCTTGACGGTCTCCAGCGGAACCGCGGTGACCGCCCCGACCTGGTCGGCCGGCCTCTCGCCAAGTGCCGGCGGCTGCAGCGCACCGGGCACCGTGCCGGCCTCAGCCGGCCGGGCTATGGCGTCCTTGGTCTCGGTGAACGCCCGCTCCAGCTGCAGCTGGTAGTCGCGCAGCGCCTGCTCGGCCTCGTCCACGGTGATGTCGCCGCGGCCGATCAGGGACTCGGTGTACAGCTTGCGGGTGGACCGCTTGGCGTCGATCAGGTCATACATGACCGGCTGAGTGAAGGACGGGTTGTCCGTCTCGTTGTGACCGCGCCGGCGGTAGCACACCATGTCGATGACAACGTCCTTGTGGAACGCCTGGCGGTAGGCGAACGCCAGCCGGCCGACCCGAACGACCGCCTCCGGGTCGTCGCCGTTGACGTGGAAGATCGGCGCCTGGATCATGCGGGCGACGTCGGTGCTGTAAACGCTCGACCTTGACTCGGCCGGCGCCGTGGTGAAGCCAACCTGGTTGTTGACCACGATGTGCACGGTGCCGCCGGTCCGGTACCCGCGAAGCTGGGACAGCTCGAGAGTCTCGGCTACGACGCCCTGGCCGGCGAAGGCGGCGTCGCCGTGGATCAGCACTGGCAGCACGGTGAAGCCGGGCTCGCCCATGTCGATAACGTCCTGCTTGGCCCGGACCACGCCCTCGAGCACGGGGTCGACGGCCTCGAGGTGGCTCGGGTTGGCCACGAGCGAGGTGGCGATCTCGACCCCGTCCGCACCGTGGAAGATCCCCTCGGCGCCCAGGTGATACTTGACGTCGCCCGAGCCATGCGTGGTCGCCGGATCCAGGTTTCCCTCGAACTCCTGGAAGATCTGCGCGTACGACTTGCCGACGATGTTGGCCAGCACGTTCAGCCGGCCTCGGTGCGCCATGCCGATGACGACCTCGTGCAGCAGCTCGCCCGCGGCTTCGGACAGCACCGCATCCAGCAGCGGGATCAGCGACTCCGCACCTTCCAGCGAGAACCGCCGCTGCCCGACAAACTTGGTCTGCAGGAACATCTCGAACGCCTCGGCCACGTTGAGCCGCGACAGGATGCGCAGCTGCTCGTCGTGGTCGGGCCGAACTGCGGGTCGTTCTACCCGAGCCTGGATCCAGGCGCGCTCGTCGGGGTTCTGGATGTGCATGTACTCGACGCCGATAGTCCGGCAGTACGAGTCCCGCAGCACGCCGAGTATCTCGCGCAGCTGCATCCGCGGCTTGCCGCCGAATCCGCCAGTGGCGAACTCCCGCTCGAGGTCCCACAGGGTCAGCCCGTGCTGATTGATGTCCAGATCCGGGTGCTTGCGCTGCTTGTACTCGAGCGGATCAGTGTCGGCCATGAGGTGACCGCGCACCCGATACGCGTGGATCAGCTCGATCACCCGCGCGGCCTTGGTGATGTCGTCCTCGTGGCCGGCCGAGATGTCCTGCACCCAGCGAACCGGCTCATAAGGGATCCGCAGCGACTTGAAGATGTCGTCGTAGAAACCGTCGTCGCCGAGCAGCAACTGGTGGATGACGCGAAGGAACTCGCCAGACTGCGCGCCCTGGATGATCCGGTGATCATAAGTAGAGGTCAGCGTCACGGTCTTGCTGATCGCGAGCCTGGCGGTCGTCTCGCCCGACGCGCCCTGATAGGCGGCCGGGTACTCCATGGCGCCAACGCCGACGATGCAGCCCTGGCCCGGCATCAGCCGCGGCACGGAGTGCTCGGTGCCGATCGTGCCAGGGTTGGTCAGGCTGATCGACGTGCCCGCGAAGTCCTCGACCGTCAGCTTGCCGGCCCGCGCCTTCCTGATGATGTCCTCGTAGGCCATCCAGAACTGCCGGAAGTCGAGAGTCTCGGCACTCTTGATGCTCGGCACGAGCAGTTGCCGGGTGCCGTCGTCCTTCCGGACGTCGATGGCAAGGCCGAGATTGACGTGTTCCGGCTGCAACTCAACGGGCTTGCCGTCTACCTCGGCGAACGAGTTGTTCATCTCCGGCGCGATAGCCAGCGCCCGGACGACCGCGTAGCCGATGAGGTGCGTGAAGGAGACTTTTCCACCACGGCCGCGGCTGAGGTGGTTGTTGATCACTATGCGGTTGTCGACCAGCAGCTTGGCGGGAACGACGCGCACGCTCGTGGCCGTCGGCACGGAGAGGCTGGCTGTCATATTGACAGCGGTCCGAGCGGCGGCTCCGCGGAGCCGGACCGCGTGCTCGTCCTCGACGAGGTCGACAGCGCCGGACGGGACGATGGCCTTCGAGGCCGCGGCAGGCTGGGCGGCGTTCCCCGGCGGCTGCGCGATGCCGTCACGTTGCGGACGTGTGGTCTCCTGCGCCGGCGCGGTCTCCTCCACCGCGGTGCCGTCCTGCGCACGCGCGGTGCCGTCCCGCCGTGAAATGTCCCGAGGCTGGGCGGTGCCTGGCGCCGGCGACGGCGCAGCCCCGCCAGCGGGCGGCGCTGCCGCAAGCGGCGGGGAAGGCGTTGTCGCGTTGTCGGGCTGTGGCTTGTAGTCGGTGAAGAAGCTCCACCAGGCCTGGTCGACCGAGCCCGGGTCGGCTAGGTAGCGCTGGTAAAGCTCATCGACGAGCCATTGGTTCGGCCCGAAATCGTCGCGCGTCGCCGAACCGTTGTGTAGTGGTTCGGCGGTTTGCGCGTCAGCTGCTGGTTCGGTGAGATCCGCGGAACCCCGCGGGGACTCAGCAGACACGGCGGACATCGCCCTCTTCCGGAACTGGATCGGGGACCCCGCAGGCACCCCCGAGCGGTCATTGCGCGCACATTAAGGCTACCCGGCGGTACCAGCTAGGCGAGCAGATCCCGAGTGTCTGGCTGAACAGTCAGACAACTGATTGCAGCATGGCTGCTTAGCCCGGCATCCTGTCCCGGTCGTGCGGCTCCAGCCAGCTCACGTAGGGGCCCTTAGGGATGATCCGCGCTGGGTTGTTCCAGGTCTGGCTCTGGTAATAGTGCCGCTTGATCTGACCGAAGTCCGTGGTATCGCCGAAGCCCGGGCGCTGGTAGAGATCGCGGGCGTAGGCCCACAGGTGCCGGTACTCGGTCAGCCTGTGCAGGTTGCATTTGTAGAGCAGGTAGTACACGGCATCGAACCTGGCAAGCGTGGGGAACAGCCGCACGTCAGCCTCTGTCAGCTGGCCGCCGAGCAGGAACCGGCGCCTGGACAATCGTTCCTCGAGCGCGTCCAGGGTGGCGAACAGCGAGTCGAACGCCTCCTCGTAGGCAGCCTGCGTGGTAGCCAGGCCCGCGGCGTACACGCCGTTGTTGACCGCGTGGTAGATCAGCGTGTTCAGCGCGTCGATCTCGCGCCGCTGCGGGGCCGGATACAGAGCGGGCGCTCCGGGCTGCTGGAACGCGACGAACTCCGTCTCCAGCTGCAACGTGATCTGCGAGAAGTCGTTGGTGACGATCCGTCGCGTCCGGGTGTCCCAGACCAGCGGCAGCGTGAACCTGCCCTGGTAGGTGGGGTCCGTGGCGAGGTAGAGCTCGGACAGGTAGGCCGCACCGGTGCCCGGGTCGCGACCGCCGGTTTCGTCCGGGAACCGCCAGCCGTGCTGCTCCACGACGGGATCGGTCAGGGTCAGCCC
>JASHTT010000386.1 GCA_030040415.1 Streptosporangiaceae bacterium
TCCGTGCCACATCTGGATCAGCACGGAGGTGTAGAGCACGTCGGTGCGCTCGATATCGGACGCGTAGCCGAATACGTGCACCCGCAGGCCATTTCTTGTGGTGACGAGGATGCACTGGCATCGAAGCGCCGCGCCCAAGCCACAGAGCAAGTGCGCCTTGACCCTGCCCCAGGGGTTGTCGACCTCCACGAGGCGACTCGCTGGCTGGTCAGTCTCGGGCTTGACGGCGGCTAGCAGCGCTCGGTCGATGCCGTACTTTGCCATCAGCTCGGCCGCCTTCGCGGTGAGCGCCTGTGCCTCAGCAGGCGTGACGCCCTCGGCCTCGGCCTTGGCCAGCAGTTTGCGGACCCGGTCGAGCAGCTGCTGGCCCGGGGGCCGACCCCCGGAGCCCCCGCCGTGGTCGGGGCCCTGACTCGTCACAACGGCCTCCTGTCTAGTGGCTGCGGCAACGAACCTAGCCTGCCGGTCGGACAGTTGCGGACAGCCGCGCTCAACGGGACCAGCTGACCGGGCGGTCACTACAATCACTCAGTGATGAGCGTGCAGATAGCACCGAGCCTGCTGGCCGCCGACTTCGCCAGGCTGGCCGACGACGCGGACGCTGTCGCGTCGGCTGCTGACTGGCTGCACGTGGACGTGATGGACGGTCATTTCGTGCCCAATCTCACCATCGGGCTCCCGGTCATCGAGGCCTTGCACAAGCACGCCAGGCTGCCGCTGGACTGTCACCTGATGATCGAGTTCCCGGACCGGTGGGCGCCGTCTTACGCCGAGGCTGGCGCGCGCAGCGTCACCATCCACGCTGAGGCAGCGAGCGCGCCGATCAGGACGCTCCGCCAGATCAGGGCGGCGGGGGCTAGGGCAGGGCTCGCGTTCAACCCGGCCACGCCGGTCGAGCCGTGGGCCGACTTGCTGGCCGAGGTCGACATGCTGCTGCTGATGACGATCGAGCCGGGATTCGGCGGGCAGGAGTTCATGCCGCTCGTGCTGCCGAAGATACGCCGGGCCCGGGAGCTGATCACCGCCCACGGCGGCGAGATCTGGCTGCAGGTCGACGGCGGCGTCGGCGACGACACGATCGGGCGCTGCGCGGAGGCCGGTGCCGACATGTTCGTGGCTGGTTCCGCCGTCTACGGCGCCGCCGACCCGGCCGCCGCGGTGAAGGCGCTGCGCGACCTCGCCACGGCTGCGACCGGCTGAACGGTCCACGATGGCCAGCGAAGAGACCCGGGACGGCGTCCGGCTGACCAATCTTGACCAGCCGCTTTTTGACGGCGCGCAGGCCAGCAAGCGGGACCTGGTTGACTACCTGGACGCCATGGCCGCCCGCATGATCTCTGTGCTGGCGGATCGGCCGCTGTCGGTGATCCGGGTGCTGCGCGGGCAGCAGCCCTTCATGCAGAAGAACGTGCCCAAATACACGCCGGAATTCGTGCGCACGGTGACGATGTGGGCCGAGACCTCGCACCGCGAGGTCGCTTACCCGCTCTGCAACGACAGGCAGACGCTGCTCTGGTTCGCCAACCAGCGGGCCGTCGAGTACCACCCGGCGCTGTTCCAGGTCGATGACTGGAACCACCCGACCCACATGGTGCTCGACCTCGACCCGCCGTCCGCCGACGACTTCACCGCCGCCGTCCGGGCGGCCGAGCTAGTGCGTGCGGCGCTGGCCAGTGCGGGCCTGGCCGGGGCGGTCAAGACCAGCGGAGCCAAAGGGGTGCACGTCTTCGTGCCGCTGCGCGCGGAAGAGACGACGCAAGACGCCGCGGTGGCGACCCGGGCCGTCGCGGCGAGAGCCGAGCGGCTCGATCCGGCGCTGGCCACCACGGCGTTCATCCGCGAGGACCGGGGCGGCAAGGTGTTCCTCGATGCCACCCGGGCTGGCGGGGCGACAGTGGTGGCGGCATACAGCCCACGTGCGCGGCCAGGCACGCCGGTGTCGTTCCCGCTGTCGTGGGATGATCTTGGCGACGCCCGGCCAGGGGACTTCACCGTCAAGACGGCGCTGTCCTTGCTGGCGGGCCGCGACCCGTGGGCCGAGCTCATGCCGGAGCCGCAGGCGCTCCCGGCTGACCTGGTCGAGGAGGGCCGGGAGATCCCGGTCGCCCGGGTGCAGGCCATGCACGAAGGCAAGCGCCGCGCCAGGGAACGCCGCCAGGAATAACCGGTGTGGCACACTGGTTGCGGCAACTAGCGCGTGCTCCGGGGTCGGTGAAACTCCGAACCGGCGGTTATAGTCCGCGACCCAGCTGACGCCATCAGCTGGTTGACCCGGTGAAATTCCGGGACCGACGGTCAAAGTCCGGATGGGAGGCAGCACGCTGAGCGGCACCAGGCGGCTCTGCCGCCCGCCGCGTCCGCGCATTCCGCGCATCCCCCCGGAGCCCCGCCGCAGGCCCAAGCCAGGGCGAGGTTCCGAGGAGGACACGGTGTTTACCGGGATAGTGGAAGAGCTTGGCGAGGTTGTCGGCATAGAGCCGGACGGCGACCTGACCAGGATTACCGTACGCGGGCCGCAGGTGACCGCGCAGGCAGCCCGCGGCGACTCCATCGCGATCAACGGGGTTTGCCTGACCGTCACGGGAACTGGCAACGGCGAGTTCAGCGCCGACGTGATGGGGGAGACGCTGGCCAGGTCCAGCCTGGGCGCGCTGCTGCCGGGTTCGGCCGTGAACCTGGAACTGCCGCTACGGCCGGATGGCCGCCTCGGCGGGCACATCGTGCAGGGTCATGTCGACGGAACCGGCCGCATCGCCGCCAGGACGCCGGCCTCCGGCTGGGAGACCATGCGGATCTCGATACCACCGGAGCTTGCTCGCTACGTGGTCGAAAAGGGATCGGTGGCGGTGGACGGCATCAGCCTGACCGTCTCAGCTCTCGGCGGCGAGCAGCCCGGCCCGGACTCGCGCGGTCGCGGTCCCTGGTTCGAGGTGAGCCTGATCCCCGAGACGCTGAAGCGCACCACGCTCGGCGCTAAGCAGCCGGGCGATGTCGTCAACCTGGAGGTCGACCTGATCGCGAAGTACGTGGAGCGGCTGCTGCCCGGGAGCCGGGCATGACCGCGGGACAACAGCTCGCGCCCGACGGCACGAGGCTCGATGACGTCGAGCGGGCCATCGCCGACATCGCGGCCGGCCGGGCCGTGGTGGTAGTGGACGACGCTAGCCGGGAGAACGAGGGCGACATCGTGTT
>JASHTT010000387.1 GCA_030040415.1 Streptosporangiaceae bacterium
GCCAGCCCGTCCACGAAGATATCGATGAGCAGCTCGAAGCTCTGGTCTCGGTCGATGTAGGTGAACTCGTCGGCAAGCGCGACCAGGTTGGGGAAGCTCCCGGTAGGCAGCGAGGCCAGGTAGTCGCGCGCCCGGTCTGCCGTCTGCCGCATGCTGGCCTCGATGTCCTTGGCCGTGTTGTCGCCGACGCCCGTCTCGTCCAAGGTGAAGCCGTTGATAGTCGCGATGAGCAAGTGACTGCCCTGCACGGCGAGGGCCGGCGGCAGGCCGCCGGCCCGCAGGATGGCAAGGACGCGCTCGGAGTAACGCAGCGCGTTCGGCCCCATCGGGATGCGGCCGATCGACAGCCTGACGATGTAGGGATGCCGCAGGCTGACGGCCCGCTGTTCCCTGGCCACTTCCTTGATCTGCTCGCGCCATTTCCCAGGAATCGGATCGGGGATCGTGCCCTCGCCGATGATCTTGTCGAAGACGAGATCGAGCAGGCCGTCCTTGCTGCCGACATGCCAGTACAGCGAGGCGGCCCCGGTACCGAGCTCGTCGGCGATCCGGCGCATGCTCAGCGCGTCGAGACCCTCGGCGTCGAGGAGCCTGATGGCGGCCGCGACGATTGCGTCCCGGCTGATCGGGTCCCGCCGTCGGCGCGCCGACCTGTCCGGAAGTCGCTGCCACGGCGGTGGCGGCAGCTCCTCCCGGCCCTGCATTGCCTCAGGCATGGCCGTACGTCATCTCGCGCATCCGCTCCGCGTCATCTCGCGCATCCGCTCCGGGTCATTTCGGGCACTCGGCTTCCCTCCGCGCTTAGCCGAACAGCGTACTAGCCACCGAACGGCGGTTGACCGAAACAGCGATCCATGATAGAACACCGTTCGTAAGCGAACAACGTTCCAGCAACGAATACAGTTCGGGATGTCGGCGCCCAGGCCCATTGGGTGCCGAACTCGAGCGCAGGAGCGGAGGCCAGCCATGGCGAGCACGACGGCGGAAGCCTCGGTCACGGACATCACCAGCCAGCGCCGCTGGCTGGCGGCGACAGTAATGATCATCGGCGCGCTCATGGACATGATCGACGTGACGATCGTGAACGTCGCGCTGCCCACGATCCGGCGGAGTCTGGGCGCGAGCGCGACGCAGCTGGAATGGGTTGTTTCCGGCTACATGCTCGCGTTCGCCGCAGTGCTGATCGTGGCCGGGAGCATGGGCGACAGATTCGGCCGCAAACGCCTGTTCCTGTTTGGTGCCGGGCTGTTCGGCCTGGCCAGCCTGTGTGCCGGCTTGTCGGCGAACGCGGCCGAGCTGATCACTGCCCGCGTCATCCAGGGTGGCGCGGCGGCGTGCATGGCACCGCAGGTACTCGCGACGTTCCGGGTCATCTTCACCTCCATCAAGCAGCGCGGCCAGGCGTTCGCCGTGTACGGCGCGATGCTCGGCGTTGCTTCGGCGATCGGGCTGCTGCTCGGCGGCGTGCTGACCGACGCCAACCTGTTCGGCTGGAGCTGGCGGGCCGTGTTCTTCGTGAACGTGCCGGTCGCGGTCATCACGCTGGTCGCCGGGCTGCGAGTCGTGCCAGAGACCAGGGACGCGGCGGCCAGACGGCCGAACTACGCCGGGGCCGCGCTGCTCGCGGCGAGCATGGTCGCGATCGTCTATCCGCTGCTTGAGGGCCGTCAGCTCGGTTGGCCGGCCTGGCTGTGGCTGCTCGTCGTCGGCGGCGTTCTCGGCGTGACCGGACTCGGGGTGGCGGAGGCACGTCGGCCATCCCAGCGGACTGCGCAGTTGCTGAACGCGCGCCTCCTCCGGGTTCCGGCGTTCGCCGCGGGCCTCGGCGTGCAGGTTGCCTTCGCGGCTGCCATGCAGGGATTCTTCCTGACGTTCGCGCTCTGGCTGCAGATCGGCGAGCACTTCTCGCCGCTCAAGGCTGGGGTCACTGCGGTGGCATTCAGCATCGGCAGCTTCCTCGCCGCTCCCGTCGCGGTGCCGTTGGCGCAGAAGTACGGTCGGCTGATCCTGGTGCTCGGTGCCGGTGCGATGGCGGGCGGGATCGTGGCTGTCGACGCCGCCGTGCCGCACATCGGAATCGGCGGCAGTCCATGGCCGGCGGTTCCCGGCCTCGTGACGGCAGGTGCCGGTCTGGCACTGCTGGTCATCCCGCTGGTCAACGTGGTACTAGCCGCCGCTCCGGCCGCAGCGGCCGGAAGCGCGTCCGGCGTCTTCAGCACAGCGCAGCAACTCGGCGGGGCGGTGGGAGTGGCGCTGTTGGGCACCGTCTTCTTCGACCAGGTCGACGTCGGCCACACCTTCGCCCAGGCGATTCAGCACGTTGCTCCGTACGCCGTCGGCGGGTTCGCGCTATGTGGCGTGCTGTCGCTGCTGCTGCCCAAGACTGCGGTGTCAGAGGAGGCGCTGGTCGCCGCTGATCGGTCCGCGGACCAGCCAGACCCGGTCAGGACCGGCGTCTGAACGGTCAAGCCCTGCGTGGAGGCGACGGGAGGCAAGATCGTGATGTCTGGCAATGCATGTATGCGGCGCACGCCTATTACCGGCCCTACGCCGCGCCCATGAATCGCTGGAGATCGCCCAGCGGACGCAAAACGGACAATTAACGGCGCAGATGACGCTGCAACACGCGCAAGATCATCGTGCGTGCCGGTTTGGTCCGGGCGGATTCAGGGGGTCGTCGCAACGCGCCTGGTCTTCGGCGAGGAGCTTAGCGAAGGCCTCGCGGGGGGTGTGGTAGCCGAGGCGTTTGCGGGGCCGGTCGTTGAGTTCGTCGGC
>JASHTT010000388.1 GCA_030040415.1 Streptosporangiaceae bacterium
TCGCCGGTCCGCCCCCCGGCCGGATAGGCGACTGCGTTTCCGATGAAGTTGCGCGGCCCGACGGACAGTGGCATCACGCGGAAGGAGGTGCTGGTGTAATCGGCGTCGATGAGGTTGGCGCCGTCGGCGATCATCGTGCCCCGTCCGATCTCGATCAGGAACGGGTTCTCGTGCTCCACGTCTGCCCCGAAGTTCGAGCCGGTCTGTTCGAAGTCCGGCATCCGGTACCCGAGACCTCGCAGGTAAGTCACGACGTAAGAGCTGTCCCCGGTGAGCTCGAGATAGAAGCCAACGTTGCTGAGTCGCCTGATCACCCGGTGCACTGAGTGGTGCAAGCCGTAGAGCGGGTAGGCGCGACCCGGCGTGATGACCCGCCGGAGGATGCGCGGCACCGTCAGCACTACCGCGGCGCCGATCAGGATCGCACCGCAGAAAAGCGCGGCGGAGACGATGAGCCCGGCCTGGTAGAAGCTCGCCATCGCGAGCCCTCCGGCGCCGAGGGCAGCGACCGAGACGACCGTCGGCACCCTGGTGAGCATCACGACAACAAAGGCAAATGACACGGGCAGAGTCACGAAGATGAGGCTGACGAGCTGTAGTGTGCCGTGGGCTGTTCGGCGCACCGAGCCAGCAGGGACGGCTTCGACGCGGCGGTAGTCCACACTGGTGGGTTCCGCCGGAGATCCATGCCAGCGCTGGCCGTCAGGAACGGCCTGGGCTTCGTGCAGCGACGAGGTGTGCCCGAGCTGGGACCCGTCTCCGACCGAGGTGCCAATGTCCAGCACGGTGTGCTCACCGATCAGCGCTTCCCTGCCGATGCTGACCGGACCTGTCTGGATGACACCAGCCACCGCCCGGTAGCCGGTGAATGTTGATTCCTTCCTGATGACCGTGTCGTCGCCGATGGTCAGCAAATCCGTGCAGACCGGCACCGTCGTGGAGAGGATGACGACCCGACGGCCGATCTTGGCGCCGAGCGCTCTGAGGTACAGCGGGTAGATCGGCGAGCCGGTGAACAGCGCGAGCGGATTTGTCCTGACTAGCGTTTTCACCAGCCAGAAGCGCACGTATGGCATGCTCCAGATCTCGATCTCCTCCGCTTTCCAGCGGCCAACGAGGGTCCATTTGGCCAGGATCGGCAGGACGCAGAGGAGGAAGAAGGAGCCGGCGCTGAACGCCACCGATCGCAAGTAGAGATCGGCCCAGCCGGTGCTGCCGGATACCCAGCTGTACCCGCCGACTAGGACCGCCGCGCCGAGCAGCGCAGCGACGAGGAGGACAAGGAACTGCAGCACTCCGCATGCGACATACTGCGCGCCGCTAACGTGCGACACCGTCCTGGATCTTGGCGAGTATGTCGTAGTGGCGGAACCGGGGACCTCGATGACCGCCGAGGCTAGGCTGCGAATGGTCGGGTGTTGGTACACGTCGATGACCGACACCGGAGGCGTGTCTGGCCGTTCCCTCGCCTGGGCGCAGAAACACGCCACCAGCAAGGAACTCATGCCGAGGTCCGCGAAGAAGTCGCAGTCCACTGACACCTGCTCCAGTCCGAGTAGGCCGGCCAGCACGTCGGCAAGCGCCTTCTCGCCGGGTGTGGCGGCCGCGACATGGGCTCGGCTGGAGCCGATGCGGCCCGCGCCGGTCGGCGCTGGCAGGCTTTTGCGGTCTGCCTTGCCGCCCGGCAGGAGCGGTATTTCGGGCAGTTCTTCCAGGTAGCCGGGCACCATGTGTCGCGGCAGCCGGCTGCGCAGGTACTCGTGAACAGCCTGCCTGTCCGGGGGTGCCGTGTGATCCTGGACGCGGTAGTACGCGGCCAGTTCTACGACGCCGGGGTTCGGCTCGTGAGTGGTGACGACCGCAAATCCGATAGCGGGCAATTGCATGAGGACGGCTTCGATCTCGGTCAGCTCGATCCGGTAACCACGGATCTTTACCTGTGCGTCTGCGCGGCCGACGTAGATCAGCCCGTCAGGGTCGGCACGCACCAGGTCACCGGTGCGGTAAGCGCGTTCCCAGCCAAGGGCCGGGAACGGCCGGAAGCTCCCGGCGGCTGCCTCCGCGTCCAGGTAGCGAGCTACGCCGACGCCGCCGATGACGAGTTCGCCAACTTCCCCCCACTGCACCGGCTGCCCGCTCGCAGGGTCGAGCACTGCCAGCCGCCAGCCGGCCAGCGGCGTGCCGATGCGCACCGGCTTGCCAGCCGACAGCTGCGCCGCGCACGACACCACCGTGGCCTCGGTCGGGCCGTAGGTGTTCCACATCTCTGTGCCGTGTCGAGCGAGCCTGTCTGCAAGCCCGCTCGGGCAGACCTCGCCGCCCAGGATCAGCAAGCGGACGCCGGGTATCGAGTCCGCTGGCCACAGCGCCGCCAGGGTCGGCACCGTCGAGATCACGGATACCCGTCGCCGCGCCAGCCAGGCCGTCAGGTCAGGGCCGGTCCTGACGACCGAGCGCGGAGCAGGGACGAGGCAGCCGCCATGGCGCCAGGCCAGCCACATTTCCTCGCATGAGGCGTCGAAGGCCACCGACAACCCGGCCAGAACGCGGTCCCCGGGATGCAGCGGATCGTGCCGCAGAAACAGGTTTGCCTCTGCATCAACGAACGCCGACGCGCTGCGGTGCGTCACGGCGACGCCTTTGGGGGTGCCAGTCGTGCCGGAGGTGAAGATTATCCACGCGTCGTCCTCGGGTGCCGGGCGGCGGGCACCGCGGCCGAGTGGGCGCGCTTGTCGCCGCGTCAGCTCGCCGCCGTCGGCGGCCACCGCGCAGACTCCTGCCGCTGACCAGACAAGCTCGGCGCGCTCGTCCGGATCTTCGCAGTCGACGGGCACGTATGCGGCCCCGACAGACAGGACGGCGAGAATGGCCAGGTAGAGGTCTGCCGTGCCAGAGGCGATGCGGACACCGACGCGGTCGCCAGCGCCTACTCCGAACGCCGCGAGTCGGTCACCGATTCGCCGCACCTCGTCGAGTAACGCCACGTAGTTCAGCACGGACCGCCCGTCGTCAAGCGCGGCAGCCCGCGGAAAGGCCTCGGCCGTGCCTTCCAGGATCTGCCACAGTGAGCGGGCCGCTGGCGGCGGAGCTTCGGGATAGATGGCGCCAGCGTAGGCATCTTTTGAAAATGCTCCCGAGAACCGGCTTGCCGCAAAGTCGGCATCATATTGGGCCGTTGCCACTGAAATCCCCCCAAAGGTGCGCGCTTAAGCAAAAAGCGCAGCAGGAAGATGCGGGCCAAATCTTTCCGACCGGATCTGTAAGGGGAACGCACACGCCCTGGTACAGCGATTATGCGCGGTAGCACGACCGCCCGGGCTTGGTCGGCGTCAAGCCGAACCTGAGGAATACCTGAATGTTCGCTTACACTCCGTCAATGTCGTGCCAAGCCCGTGCAAATTTAGAATCTCATTTCCTGGCCATCATGCGCGGCAGGCCCACCCGTCACGTCACAAGTAGCTCTGCCACGCGCTCGGCGAACTCGGTGAGCGATGTCCCGCCGCGAGCGGCGGCGAAACCGTGCCGTCGACCCCACAGCGCCCCCCGGACCGCGTGCAAGTGACCCCAGCGCCTGACACGTTCGCGGTCGAGTTCTGCGGCGTCGGCGAACACGTCCAGGCCCCGGCGGGTGGCCTTCCACAGCGCGTCCCGGTCGAGGATCCGTAGCGGGCGCCACTTGATGGCCATGCCCGCGTCGTAAGCCGGGTCGCCGGCGTAGCCCTTGGGATCGACAACCAGCCATGGCTCACGTTCGGCCGGCAGGATGTTGGTGGCGTGCAGGTCGCCGTGTATCAGCAGGTCCGGCTGGTCGGCGCCCAGTTCGCCGGCGGTGGCGGCGGCTGCGTCGACTGATCGCTGTGACAGTCCGTGTGTCAGCTCGCGAGCCTCGTTGCGGATCTCGTCCGCCCAGCCACGTGCGCGGTCTGCCAGCCGGGGGAGGCCCGGCGGGGCCGCGATCGCGAGCCGGCGGCAGATCCGCCCGGCGATCTCCGCCGCCTGGTCCGCGTCGTCGAGTTCGGCCAGCGTCGAGGTCCCGGCGCGCTCCAGCAGCATGGCGAACCGCCTGTCGTCCCGCGCGTACAGCGACACCGCGCCACGCCCGCGCCACGCGACGAACGCGTCCGGTTCGTAGACATTGCCATGGTGCGGGAACGAGACTTTAAGCACCGCGGGTCCGTCCGCACGGCCGCGCACGGGGACGATGATGCCGACCTGGCCGTGCAGCACAGTGCCGTCCGGGGCGCAATCCCAGCGCGCAAGCAACTCGTCGACGATCCGGGGCAGCCCGGCGAGCCACCCGGCGCCCCGCTCACCCTCACGCTCGAGGGTTGCCTGCGCGAATGCCTCGGGTACGACGATCACCCGGGCACGCTACCGCCGGTGCGGGAGGAGCCGCGACCAACCGCGGCCGCTACCTCGATGCCCGCCGCTTCCAGGCGCAACTTGGCCGTGGTGTGACGCTTGTGTGCCGCGGCCGTCGCACCCTGTCTGGCAGGGCGGATGACCGGCGGCCGGTCCGGCGACCGACGTGCTGCGCCGAAGGGGGGAGTCTCATCCGCGGTCGCGGCCGCCCGTGAGAGGAGTGACCGAAAGCAGTACTCAGAGGAGGGCATTACGAATGACTGTCCGCAAC
>JASHTT010000389.1 GCA_030040415.1 Streptosporangiaceae bacterium
CCATCGGCTTTGATCATGATCAGCCGGGTAGCCAGCGGCAGGTGAGCCGAAAGCCGTCCCGCGTAATTGACGCTGCACCTGGCGATCACGAGCCGCACGATCAGCACTGTACCGGCCCGGCAACGCGAAAGAAGGCGCCCCGCCACCCTCACGGGCGGCGGGGCGCGATCGACAGTGTCACGCCATGCTGCCTGCTGGCGCGACAGTCTCCGGGTGCCAGGTATCCGTCCCGTTCACCGCCCAGAGGAACCGCAGGCTGTCGCTGGCACCTACGGCGGCGATGTTGACGCTGTCGCCATCGGTGATCATGGATGGCGCCGAGTAGGTCGTGTTCTTGCCCGCCACCGTCTCCGGGTGCCAGGTGTCGGTCTCGTTGACGGCGTAGTAGAAGCGGAGGCTGTTGCTGGCGCCCTCGGCGGCGATGTTGACGCTGTCGCCGTCGGCGGTCATGGATGGTGCCGAGTAGGTCGTGTCCTTGCCCGCGACCTGCTCCCGATGCCAGGTCGACGATCCGGTCACGGCCCAGTAGAAGAGCAGGGTGTGCTGCGGTCCCTGGACGGCGATGTTGACGTTGTCGCCGTCGGTGATCATGGACGGCGGCGAGTAGGTCGTGTTCTTGCCCGCGACCGTCTCTGGATGCCAGGTCGACGACCCGTTCACCGCCCAATAGAAGCGCAGGCTGTTGGCTGCGCCTACGACGGTGATGTTCACGTCGCCGCCGTTGGTCATGGATGGCGCGGAGTACGTGGTGTTCTTGCCCGCGATCGTCTCCGGGTGCCAGGTGTTCGTTCCATTCACCGCCCAGAAGAAACGCAGTGAATTGTTCGCGCCATGGCCTGCGATGTTGACATTGCCGCCGTCAGTGAGCATGGATGGCTGGGACGCCGCCATGGCCGCTGTGATCGACCCTGTTGAGACGGCGATTACGGCTCCAGCCGCTGCGATCGTGATGCGACGCATTGTCGTCCCGGCAGGACGGAGTTGCGGCCGCGCTAGGTGCTGACCCATGTAACCTTTCCTCCCCAAAAGGACTACGAACCCTCGTGAAACGGACGTTGGTTTAGCGCACGGAAATGGTGCGAGTATCGCGCGTGGCAGGGTTGTGCGCCATAGGCAGCCGCCCACAGTCGGTCGGCTGCAAAGGGCGTGGGCCTTGTCGGAGCAGGAGCGGGGGTTCCCTTTCTTTGCCGGGCTGCTGCTCGCCAGGACCGACCCCACCGGACAACTAGCTGGCCGGCTGAAGCATTACGACATCACCGACCCGGACGCGGCCGGGCTTGAGGACGTCGCACCAGACGCCGAAGGTGATGTCGTCCTTGCCGCGCAGCCGGGCCAGTGCATGCAGCACGCGCGCATCAGTCGCGCCCGAGTCCGGGTTACGTGTCGTAACCACGCAGCGCGGCACGGGAGCAACGACGCGGAGGGTGACCTCACCGACCGTCACGCTCTGCCCGCTCCAGGCGTGCTCGGCCCACGCGTCAGTGCCGGTGATCGTGATGCTCATCCGGAACCGGCGCGGGTCGGGCAGCGTTCCGCTGAACTCCTCAGCGAGAGCGCGAAGCGACGCCTGGGACATCAGCGTCACTGGCAGGTCATCGTGGCCGAGGTGCTCCGGGTCCCGCTTGAACAGGTGCACGGGGCGGCCGAGGTAACCGGACAGTACCGCATCGAGCGGCCCTGGGACGATCCACCCGGATATCTCCCGCCCGTCATACATCCTGGTTGTCGTGGAAGCTCCGGGCTCGGGCGTGTCCTGCACGACGGTGCCGTCCGGGAAGCGCAGCGTCAGCACATTCGGTATCCGGTCCCAGGCCGCCTCGACTTGCAGCAGCTCCGGGGTCCGCCCGGTCAACAGCAGTTGGCCGTCCTGTCCGACGACCAGAAAATCACGATCGCCTGTTACCCCGTGCGGGCCAAGCTCGAGCTCACTGGTGCACTGCAGGCGCATGCCCTTGACGGGCGCGATTGCTAGTTCGGAGACGGTGACCGCCACAGCCATACCTCCCGGGGCAGACAGTAACAGCTTTGCGCCAAATGCACCGTACGCGCAATGTTGAGTGCCGGGTTTTGTCGGCAGCCGTCGATACCATCCCGGTGTGGGGACGCGCTTCCATGGCTGGCCGGACGAGGCGTATTCGGTGCTGCTGGAACTGGGCGGCGAGCCTTCGCGCCAGACGCAGGATCGGGTTCGGCGACAGCGCGAGGAGCATGTGCGGTTGCCGATGATCGACCTGCTCAACGACCTTGCGGACAAAGACTCCTGGTATGAGGACTTCTCGGTCTGGCGGTACGGCACCACGGCGTTCTGGTGGCAGAACCAGTGCGCTGTCGTGCGGGTAGCGCGCAACATCTACATCGGCTTCCGCTTCAATCTGGACAGCCTGCGGATCATGGCTGCCTGGCAGTACGCCGACCCGGAGCAGATCGCCTTGTTTCGTGCAGCAGTCGCCGCGGACGACAGCGGGCGCATGCTAGAGCGTCTCGTGGCGTCGCTGGCCACCGACGACTACAAGATCCACGGCGATCTGATGAAGCGGGTTCCGCGCGGCTTTCCCGCCGACCATCCGCGCGCCAGCCTGCTCAAGTACCGCTCACTGAGCGCCGCTCGCGAGCTCGAGTCCGACGGCGTGCGTGATGTTGAGCCGGTCTACCGGACATGCGAGCGGTTGCGCCCGCTGCTCGACTGGTTCGCGGGGCACGCGGTCACCGCGGCGGTCGGGGCGGCGCTCGCGACAAGTTCCCAGTGAACGTGCCGGAGATCGTGCAGCGCTAGCGCGGCCCGCGGCCGCAGGGGATCACCCGCTGCGGGCGATGCCCGGCCCGGCCGCGGCTTTTTACGATTCCTCCCAATCGACAGTGCGATTCCGCGCCAGGTGAGCCAAGAAGGGGCGGCGATGGCGACTGCACGCGCCAGGCCCATGAGTGACGTAACAGATCCGGTTAGCCATTTCTTTGCCAGCATCGCCGCACCCGGTCACATCGCGACGTTCGAGGGCGAGTCGGCGTCGGTGCGCTTCGACGTGCAGGACGCCGACCGCGTCGAGCGATGGCACGTCACGGTCAACAACGGTGACGTGTCGGTGAAGCAGCAGAGCGGCCCCGCTGACGCGATCGTCCGCCTGCAGCGTCCGGTGTTCGAGGACATCGTGGCTGGGCTCATGAACGCCCAGGCGGCGTTGCTGCGGGGGCTCATCGACTGCGAGGGCAGCGCGGCGGCCCTGATGATGTTCCAGCGGTGCCTGCCTGGTCCGCCCGGCTCGACCGGCAAGGTGGCAGCCATAAGTTCCAAGACGGTGACCGCTCAGCGGAGGGCGATGTGAGCGACGGCCTGGTTCAGATCCTCGAGGGCAACACCTTCGTAGTCAGCGACGACAGGGGAGACATCGAGGCCTCCCAGACCGATCCAACTGGCCTGTTCTCGTTCGACACCCGTTTCCTGTCCACCTGGGTGCTGACCGTGAACGGCCAGCGGCTCACCGCGCTGTCG
>JASHTT010000390.1 GCA_030040415.1 Streptosporangiaceae bacterium
CCTGCACATGGGCAACGCCGCCTATCACGCCAACTACCAGACCTTCGTGGTCGCCGCCGGAGCGCTGCCACGTGGCGGCACGGTGCTGCTGGTCCGCCGGGTTAACCTGCCCGGCTATCCGGTCGTCGCAATCAAGGTGACTGGCCGGCGGGGCTAGGCGGCGGCTACGAGGCTTTGCCCCGCTCCTGCTGGGTAACCGGTACCTGCGGGGCATGGCGCGCGACCACGACGATGCCGGTGACCATGACGACAAGCGACACGACTTGTCCTGCCACTGCCAGCGTGCCGCTCGCCAGCTTCTCGTTCAGCAAGAACGTGGCGAGCGCGATGGAAATAATCGGATCGCAGGCGGTGATGATCGCCATCACGGGCGCGATCAGCACGCCCTGCTGGAAGGCGTTCTGGTTGAACAAGAACCCCAGCGGGCCCGTGACGGCCAGGGCGTAGATCGGCCAATGCGTGAAGATGTGGGGCAAGCCGCCACCGTTCGAGACGACCAGCTTGACCAGGAACGCCGACACCCCGTAACAGACGCCACAGGCCAGGGCCAGCGCCAGCGGCTGCGCGGTCTTGCTCCGCCTGCCTACGATCAGGCAGCCCGCCACGACGGCGGCGAGCGCCACGAGCACCGGCAGCATCACCGGGAAGGCAACGGCCGCCCTGCCGCCCGACGGCCGCCCGATGGCCAGGAAGCCGGCGATCCCGAGAGTGCACGCGGTGACTCCGGCGAAAATGGTCACATCGCGCCGCCGCGCCAGGAACGCGCTGATCACGACCGCGAATACCAGGTCGAACACCAGGATCGGCTCGACCAGCGCCAGCGGGCCGAACCTCAGCGCCACTACCTGCAGGGCGAAACCAATCAGCGTCGCGCCGATCCCTTCCAGCCACAATGACTGCCGGAACAGGTCAAGCAGCAGGCGAGGCGACAGCGTCCGGCGGGCCTTGACGCGCTTGGTGCCACGTTGCTCGGCAACCGACGACACGCCGAGCACCAGCGCGGAACCGATCGCTGCGATCACGGAGATCAGCCGGGACAACTAGACCTCCACCCATGGGACTCGCTTCGGCTTAGCCCGGCAGGCGGGCTCGAATTCTTACCCGGGTGAATGCCGGGGTGGCCGGCTGGGCAAGTTTGATACGGCACCACACGCATCGTAGTCATCGCGTAACCCAGACGAACATCGGCGGGAACCTATGATTTACGGCTCTGTTATCGACACCGTTGGCGGCGATTTGACGTGATTCTGCTACGGGGTGTCAGGCTTGGTCTATGTGCCAAGGGCGCTGCTGATTCAGCGCGCTTCGGAGGCGTGACGTGACGCGGGAGGCCGTTCTCCTTGCCGGGTCCATCGGGCTCGGCCACGAGATGATGGCGCGTAGCTGCACCAGCGTCCTGGAGGAGGCTGGCTGGCACACGCGCAGCCTGGACAGCATGGCCATGCTCGGGCCGCTCGGCCGGGGAACCGGCGACCGGGTGTTCAACGGCCTGGTTGCCAGGGCGCCGGCGCTTTACGACGGGCTGCACTTCGCGCACCTGCGCACCGGCAGCAGGCTCGCCAGGCTCATGGACGCGGCTGCCGTCGCCAGGCTGGTCCCGGCGTTGCGCGCCGAGTTCCGGCGAAACCCTGCCGACCTGGTGATCAGCGTTTTTGCCACCGGCGCGTCGGCTGCCGCCAAGCTGAAGGCCGAGGCGCCCGGCCGACGCACCGTCGTGCTCTGCACCGACGTCGCGGTGCACCGGATGTGGGTTCGCGAGGGGACCGACCTGTTCCTGGTGACCTCGAGGGCGGCCGAGGCATCGGTCCGGCGTTACCTGCCCCGGGCGACCGTGGCCGTGGTGCCGGCACCGGTGCGTGCCGAGTTCTACGCCGCGCCATCCCGGGGGGATGCGCGGGAGGGACTTGGCGTCGCGGCGGGGGACTTCTGCGTACTGGTGATCGACAGCGGCTGGGGTCTCGCACCGGTTGCGGACAGCGTGGCCGCCATGGCAAGGGCCGGCATCCGGGTGCTCGCGGTTGCGGGGCGTAACCGGGACCTCGAGCGTCAGCTCCGCGAACTGAGCAAGGCGACGCCGATGGTCACGGCGTTCGGCTTCACCAACCGTGTGCCCGAGCTGATGGCCGCGGCGGATGTCGTGGTCGCCTTGCCGGGCGCCACCACGTGCAGCGAGGCGCGCGTCGTAGGCCGCCAGCTCCTGCTGCTCGACGTCATGCCCGGGCACGGCCGCGACAACCTGCAGCACGAGCTTGAGCTGGGTGCGGCGAGCGTCTGCACCCCGGGTGCCGATGGCGTGACCGCCAGCGCCCTGGCCCTGCGTGACCAGGCCCCGGTTCGGCCGGTCTCCGGGCCGGCCGACCGCTGGGAACCCGCCTTCGCGGCCGCCCTGCAGGGTATCGGCCTGGATCTGCGGGGAGCGGTGCCCGCACAACGCCAGGCGAGTGCTTTCGGGGCGCCAGCGGGTAAAGCGGAGGGAAGCATGACCACGGTCGGCCGCAGGGCCGCAGCCAACGGCCGGGCCACGAAGGGAGCCGGGGACA
>JASHTT010000391.1 GCA_030040415.1 Streptosporangiaceae bacterium
CCGTCGGCCAGCTCGAACGCGACCTCGTCGGCCTCCAGCCGGACCGCGAGGTCGAGCCGCCGTTCGCCCGCAACGAAGACAGGGCGGCCGCGCAGCACGGTGAAGTCCACGTCCCACAGCCACGAGGTGTCCTTGCCGTCCGGGCCCTGCGCGTTGACCGCGAGCAGCACCGGCACCGGCGGCGAGGCAAGGACGTCAAACGCCTCGAGCCAGCCCGCCGGGTTCTTGGCCAGCAGCAGCCGGACCGATTTGCCGCCGCGCTGGACCTGGGTATAGCGGCCGGCCACCGACGTGACCTCCCGCAATCGCGGCAGGGTCTGCTCTGGTGAGGCACCGAAGAACGCGCCGACCGCGAGTGCCATCAGGGCGTTGGACCGGTTGGCCCTGCCCGGCAGGGCGAGATCAAGCTCCCGCAGCTGGCCGGACTCGTCGATGACGCTGTCACCGTTCAGCACCCACGGAGTGGCCGGCCGGGCGAAGCCGCAGTCCCCGCAGCGCCAGCCCAGGTCGTCCCTGCGCAGGTGCGATCCGCATTCCGGGCAGCACCAGGAGTCCTCGTGCCAGCGCTGCCCCGCGGCGACCCAGGTGACCCGCGGCGCCGCTGACGCGGCCCAGGCGATCAGCGGGTCATCGGCGTTCGCGACTACCTCGCACCCTTCGGCCTGCGCCAGCGCCTGCCGCCAGCGCCTGGCGGTCAGCCAGATCTCCGCCGCGCGGTCCATCTGGTCCCTGCTGAGGTTCAGCAGCACGACCGCTCTCGGCCGGGTCGCCTCGATCACCGCGGGTAGGTAGCGCTCGTCTACCTCGAGCGCCGCGTAGGGCGCCTCCGGCGCGCGGCCGAGCGCCGAGGCGAGCCCCGCCTCCATGTTGGCGCCGAACGCGTTGCTGGCAACGTCCTGACCGAGCGCGCCCAGCGCCGCGGAGATCAGCCGCGTCGTGGTGGTCTTCCCGTTGGTCCCGGTGATCAGCACTATCTGGCGTCCGGCCGCCAGCAGCTTGAGCAGGTCGGGCTCGACACGCAGGCCGAGCACGCCGCCGATCACCGACCCGTCGCCGCGGCCGGTAAGCCGCGAGACTCGCCCCGCCGCGCCGCTGATGGACGTCGCGAGGCGCGCGCGCACCGGAAGCTTGCTCATCGGCCCGATGCTATCCGGCGACAGGATCAGGCTCGCGGTACGCGGAGACGCTCATCTGGTCGTCGGCGCCCACGATGAAACGCCGCGGCCAGCTCAGCACCGCTTCCAGCCAGCCGGCCACGCCCATCTCGCCCGCTGCCTTGCCCAGCTGGCCGCGATGGCTCACCCCGATGGCGACGGCCGCCAGGTCCTCGATGAACGCCCGCTGGTCATCCTCGCCGAGCAGCGCGGTCCAGGCGATCAGCCGGTTCTGCGTCACCTCCATCGACAGCGGATGGCGGCGCAGGCCGCTGACCCGCTGGCCCACCTTGACGTCGGCCCGGTCGGAAAGGTCTGGCAGCGCGTAGTCGAGCGGCGGTGCCAGCGCGAACGGATCGGGGGCCGGCCCGTCGAGCGGGCACAACCGCTCGATCTCGTGCAGCCACTTAAGCTGCGGCACGACCCACATGGTGCCCGGCATGGTGCCGGCGCCCTTGCCGCCGTCGAGCATCCCGGCTGCGCTGGCTGCGCAGGCGGCCAGCATGTCCCGCGGGTCGAAAGCCGTGCGCAGCGCCTGCTCCCGGCTCAGCACCGACCGTTCGAGCGCTGTGGCGAGGGCGCATTCGCGCAACCGGACGGACAGGCCAGCCCAGTGCTCGCGGAGCGGGACCGGCACCCGCGGCCGCGGCCGGTTGACCAGTTGAGCGAGCACGTAGACCTCGGTCCAGACCCTCAGCCAGGCGCCCGCCGGTGAGCTCGCGGCCAGGTCGGCGGCGCGGATCTCGACGAGCGTGCACGGCCGTTCGCCGGTGCACGCTGCCCCGCACGCCGCCGACCGCCGGCCGGCCAGCGGCGGCACTGGCTGGAGTGCTGCCGGGTCCTGCGCCGCATCTTCCGGCTCGGCGCCGCCGGCCTGCCCGGCCGTCATCCGTTCACGCGACCAGTCGTACGGCACCCTGACCCGCAGTGGCCGGTCCATCCCGTCGGCGAACACCGCCGCCTGTCCAGGCGGCAGCGACACCACGTGCCGGGACTGGTCGCTGTCCAGGTTCATGGTCGCGCCGACTAGCTGCCTGTCGTCGGCCGCCGGGAGCCTGTGCAGCACCTTGAGCGCGGTGTTCTTGATCGCGTCCGGCACCAGCTTCGCCGGGATCTGCTCGGCTATCACGATGCCCTCGCCGTACGCGCGGATCTCTGCCAGCAAGCCGGCGAACAGCTCGACGGCGTGCCCGCTGGCTCCGTCCCGGCCAGCCCGGAGCAGCCGATGCGCCTCCTCGAGGACGATCACGTGCCGCAGCCCCTCGGACGGCTCGGTCTTGGACCGCAGCCGCAGGTGCTCCACGAGCCTGATCACCAGGGTGCCGATGACGAACGCCTTGTCCTCGTCGTTCGCGACGTCCTCCAGCGCGAGCACCACGTTCTTGTTCAGCAGCTCCGCGATGTCGGCGGGGTGCCCGCCCTCGAAGAACCGGCCGGCCGAGCCGGTCCGCAGCGACCGCAGCCGGACGTCGACAAAGCCTTTCATGTCCGCCTGCAGCTCCCGGCCGTAACCGACGTCCTCGATCACGGCCAGCGCCGCCGCCTGCAGCCGCGCCAGTGTCGGTACGGACGGCGGTACCGCGGCGTCGGCGCGTCCCGCGCCGGTGAGCGGATCCCAGCCGCACTCCTCGTAGGCGCGTTGCAGCGCCTGCGCCATGATCTGCGGGAACGGCTCTTTGGCATCGAACGCCGCCAGGAACAGCGCCCTGACCATGTCGATGTGGGCCTGCACGGGGTAGCCCGGCTCCGGGGCTAGCGGGTTGACCGACAACGGCACGCTGTCCGGGTCGGCGGGGTTGATGACGGTGATGTCGGCGTTGGCGTTGGCGTTGGCGTTGGCCAGCCTCCTGGCCATCGCCGTGTATTCGGACTTCACCGGCTCCACGGCCAGCCAGCCAATGCCGGCGGCGGTGAGCTGCTCGAGCATGTGCCGCACCGTCTGCGACTTTCCGGCGCCGGTTGCGCCGGTCACCAGGGCGTGCCGGTTCAAGGTGCTCAGCGGCACGCGCAGGGTGCCGACTGGCCGGTCCTGCCCGTCCAGGATCTCGCCGAGCGCCACCGCCTGCCCGTCCGCGGTGACCTCGCTGACTTCGCTGGTCACGTCGAAGTAGCCGGGCTGCATCACCCGGACGCCGGGCACCTCGCGTCTCGGCAGGCCGGTCAGCGCGGCCAGGGCGCCCGCGGTGGCGGCGAAGGGCACCGTCGAGCCGTCCCGCGGATCGGACAGCCTGGCCGCCAGCACGTCGGCGAACTCTTGCGCCCCTTCCGGGCAGCGCA
>JASHTT010000039.1 GCA_030040415.1 Streptosporangiaceae bacterium
CACGTGCCTGCGTCCCTTGGTCGCCGCCTGCACGTGGTAGACGACGGCGTCGGTGATCACCCGGACCCGGTACCCCGCCGCGTGCACCCGCCAGCAGAAGTCGATGTCCTCGGCGAAGAGCGCCATGCCCGGGTCGAAGCCGCCAACTTGGTCCCACACGTCGCGCCGGATCAGCATGCCGGCGCTGCTGACGGCCAGGACGTCCCGGTCGCCGTCGTGCTGGCCCTGGTCGACCTCGCGCGGCTCGATGCCAGTGACGCGGCGGCCGACTGTGTCGAGGGTCACTCCGGCCTCGAGGATGACGTCCCGGTCGGTCCAGTCCTTCAGCTTCGGCCCGAGGACCGCCGCGGACGGCGTCTCGGCCGCGCCGCGCAGCAGCTGCTCGAGCGCATCGGCGGCTGGCTCGCAGTCGTCGTGCAGCAGCCAGATCCACTCCACGTGCTCTGCCCGGCCGCGTGCCGACTGGCCGCCGGCCGGGACCGGCACCGGCACGCTCGCCGCCTTGTGCGCGAGTGCGCGCCGGACGGCGGCTGCATAGCCCGAAGACCGGTCCATGCCGAACACCGCAGCCTGGCCGAGGCTCGAGGCGAGCACGGAACCGCTGCGGTCGCGACTGCCGGTGTCCACCGCCACGGTCCGCTGCACGGGCCTGGTCTGCGACTCCAGCGCACTGATCCCGCGCGGCAGCCAGACAGCGCCGTCATGCGCGACGATGACGGCCGTCACCACATGCTGGGCATAGGAGTCGTTCGGCGACAAGGGGTTCGCTTGCTGTTCGTGGTCGGTAGCAGTCATGACGGCACGCCGTACCGTCTTGCCCTGGTGGGGGTACCCGTGAACAATACGCGAATCTGGCCTCGCCGGATGGTCAGTCAGTCCCGTCTGACCCGCGCCCGGAACGCCTGAGGTTCAGGCACGGGCGGAGCTAGGCACCGGCCTAGCTAAACCGCCTGGCGCTTGAGCCGGCGACGCTCCCGCTCGGAAAGCCCGCCCCAGATACCGAAGCGCTCATCGTGCTCGAGCGCGTACTCGAGGCACTCCGCCCGGACGTCGCAGCTGCGGCAGACCCGCTTGGCCTCTCGGGTCGAGCCGCCCTTCTCCGGAAAGAATGCCTCCGGATCGGTCTGCGCGCACAGTGCGCGGTCCTGCCAGCTCTGGTCCCCGGCATCATCTGCGCCGATGCCAAGCATGTCGTGCACCAGCGAGACGATGACGTCTGCCACTGCGCACCTCCTGCCGTCCGCTCTCCCCGTGCACGCCCCCGCTGTGTTGGCCCGAGCGCGCCCCCGGACCCCCGGGGCGGAATTACATAGATGAAATTACACCCGCGTGTCTTGCGCTGCGTCAAGTGAGGTACGTGATAATGGCCGCCTTCCTGCCCGGGATGCGGGGAAAGTCCGGCGAGATTTCGGTGCTGCGGGGCTCCAGATCGGGCTCGCGGCAGGCTGCTCGCAGCACCCGCCGGAGCCGCCATTCGGCGGCCCACCGCGCGGCCGGGACCGTTTGGTTGCGAGACTTCGAGCATGCGCATCACAGTTCTGGCGGGCGGCGTAGGCGGAGCGCGGTTTCTCCGCGGCCTGCGTGCCGCGGCCCCGCACGCCGACGTCACGGTCATCGGCAACACCGGCGACGACTTCACGCCGTTCGGCCTGCACGTCAGCCCGGACCTGGACACGGTTATGTACACGCTCGGCGGCGGGATCAGCGAGCAGCAGGGCTGGGGCCGGTCGGACGAGACGTTCGCCGTACTGGCCGAGCTGATGGCCTACGGCGCCGGGCCGGGCTGGTTCGGGCTGGGCGACAAGGACATCGCCACGCACGTGCTGCGGACTGCGATGCTGGCGGCGGGCAAGACGCTGTCGGAGGCGACGGCGTCGCTGTGCGAACGGTGGCGGCCGGGGTAACGCTGCTGCCGATGTCGGACGACCCGGTGCGCACCCACGTCGCGGTCGAACTGGACGGCCGCGAGCAGGTCATGCACTTCCAGGAGTGGTGGGTCAGGCTGCATGCGCAGATTCCGGCATTGCGCATCGAGGCCGTCGGCGCGGACCGGGCGAGCCCGGCCCCGGGAGTGCTGGACGCGATCCGCGGCGCCGACTTCGTGCTCCTCCCCCCTTCTAATCCGGTCGTCAGCATCGGAGTGATACTCGCGGTGCCCGGCATCGCCGACGCGCTGCGCGAGCAAACGGTCGTCGGCGTCTCGCCGATCATCGGCGGTGCACCAGTGCGCGGCATGGCAGACGCCTGCCTCGCCGCCATCGGCGTGCAGACCACCGCGGCAGCCGTCGCAGCGCACTACGGCCGTGAACTGCTCGACGGCTGGCTTGTCGACTTGCAGGACAAGGAGGCTGTCGACGCGCCCGAGCTGGCCGGCATCGTGGTCCGCGCCAGGCCGCTCTACATGACCAGCGTCGCCACCTCCGCCGAGATCGCCCAGGCCGCGATCGACCTCGCGGCGGAGGTAGGCCGGTGACGCCGCAGCCGCTCACCGTCCTGCCGGTGCCCGGGCTGCCCGAGATCGGCGCCGGGGATGACCTTGCAACGCTGATCACCCGCGCCGCGCTGCGCGGGCCCGGAGTGCTGGACGGCGACATCTTCGTGGTTACCTCGAAGATCGTGAGCAAGGCCGAGGGCCGCGTTGTCACCGCCGACCGGGAGGCCGCTATCGACGCCGAGACCGTCCGCGTCGTCGCCCGCCGCGGTCCGACCAGGATCAGCCAGACCAGGCACGGGCTGGTGATGGCTGCGGCGGGGGTAGACGCCTCCAACACCGCGCCGGGAACTGTCGTGCTGCTGCCCGCAGATCCTGATGGCTCCGCGCGGCGGCTCCGCAAGGACATCGGAGAACAGGCCGGGGCGCGGATCGGCCTCGTCATCACCGACACCATGGGCAGGCCGTGGCGCACCGGTCAGACCGACACGGCGATCGGCGCCGCCGGGCTGATGCCGCTCCGCGACCACCGCGGGGGCCGCGACACCTTCGGCAACCTGCTGGAGGTGACCGTGGCGGCGGTGGCCGATGAGCTCGCCTCCGCTGCCGACCTGATCAAGCAGAAGACGACCGGCATCCCGGTCGCGATCGTCCGCGGACTGGCCGAGCTGGTCACCGACGAG
This sequence comes from Streptosporangiaceae bacterium, assembly GCA_030040415.1. Taxonomy (GTDB): domain Bacteria; phylum Actinomycetota; class Actinomycetes; order Streptosporangiales; family Streptosporangiaceae; genus JAJYUU01. Next base: position 3,115 of record JASHTT010000039.1, read on the forward strand.
GCAGGACCGGGGGCAGCGGCGCTGGTCAGGCCGGCCGAAGAGGACATGTTCCGGCTGGGGGCCGCCGACGTGCTGACCGCTCGCCGGACGGTCCGGGAGTTCACCAAGGACCCGGTACCGCCGGCGGCCATCGACCGCGCTATCGCCGCGGCGGTCACCGCGCCCGCCCCGCACCACAGCCAGCCGTGGCGGTTCGCCGTGCTCGAGTCGCCGCACGTAAGAACCGCGCTCCTCGACGACATGCTCGCGGCATGGCGGGCCGACCTGGCGGCGGACGGATTCACCGCCGACCAGATAGCCCGCCGGGTGCGCCGTGGCGAGCCGCTGCGCCGGGCACCGCTGCTCATCGTGCCTTGCCTGGCCGCGGATGC
>JASHTT010000040.1 GCA_030040415.1 Streptosporangiaceae bacterium
CTGCCTCACGCTGTGACGGAAGATACTGACGGGCAGGGATGAGGCAATGGCCAACTCTGCGGTTCCCAGTGATGGGTCAGTAATGGCTGTATCCGGAGGAGACGCTGACGCTGCCGCGCTCGCGAGGTTCGGGTACCGGCAGGAACTGAACCGGGTGCTGAGTCTCTTCGAGAACTTCAGCGTCGCGTTCTGCTATCTGTCGCCGATGGTGGGCATCTACTCGCTGTTCGTGCTCGGCGTCGGGTCGGCGGGCCCGCGGTACATCTGGCTGATGCCGGTCGTCGTGGCTGGCCAGCTGTTCGTCGCGCTGGTTATGGCAGAGCTTGGCAGCCACTACCCGATCGCCGGGGCGCTGTTCCAGTGGGGGAAGAACCTCCTCGGCTCTGGTTACGGCTGGTGGGTCGGCTGGATATATGGCTGGGCACTGCTGATCACCGTGGCGTCCGTGGACACCGGAATCCCTTCGTACATAGGCGGGCTGCTGCACAACTTGTTCGGCGTGAACTGGGACGTCGCGGCGCCGAACGACATCCTCGTGATCACGCTCGTGCTGATCATCATCCAGACCCTTTTCAACCTGTATGGCGTGAACTTGCTCGGCCGTGTCTCCCAGATCGGCGTGTACGTCGAGATCCTCGGCACGTTCGGCATCGCGATCCTGCTCGCTATCAGGGGCTTCCACCACGGGCTTGGCTTCCTGTTCACGACGCAGGGCGCGGAGCACGCGGCGACGAACCCGCTAGGGGTGAACTTCAACGGCAACTGGCTGCTTGGCGCGGCCCTGGTCGCGATCCTCGCGCACGTGTACATCTTTTACGGATTCGAGTCCGCCGGAGACATCGCCGAGGAGACCAAGGACGCCAGCCGGATGGTGCCCAGGGGCATGATCCGGTCTCTGCTGGTCGGCGGGCTTGCCAGCTTCATCCTGGTCGGCGCGCTGATCCTGGCCATGCCGGCCAGTCATGCCGGGTACACGACTGCTGCTTCCACTGGCGGGGTGCCGTTCATCATCAGCAGCAACGTGAGCAGCTCGGCAGTCCAGGACATCATCTTGTTCCTGATCTGCTTCGCGTTCTTCAGCTGCGGGACAGCCGTCCAGGGTGCAGGAGCGCGGCTGGCGTTTTCGTACGCACGTGACCACGCGGTGCCTGGGCACCAGCTCCTCAGGAAGATCTCTCGGCGTACCGAGACGCCTATCTACGCGATCCTGCTCGGCGCGGTGATCCCGGCGATCTTCGCGCTGCTCGTGCACGTCTCGCCGACGCACAACATCCGCTTCCTGTTCGTGACGTATCCGGCCCACCTGAACGCGCTGTACGCACTCGTGTCGTTCGGCGTGTCAGGCATCTACGTGTCGTTCCTCATGATCACTGTCGCGGCACTCATCGCCAGGATCCGCGGCTGGCAGCCCTCCGGCAGCTTCCGGCTCGGCAGGTGGGCTTACCCGGTCAACATCATCGCGATCCTGTATGGCGCGGCGATGCTCGTGAACATCCTCGTGCCTACCGGCCTGAACAGCGCGAAGTCTGTGCTGTTCAACTACGACTGGATCACGCTCGTTGTCGTGGTCATCATCGTGGTCATCGGCGGCATCTACTTCCTGCTGTGGCGACCGCAACGGAACATCACCAGGGCGCACCCGCCAGTGCTGGAGGTCGCGGCCGCCACTCCGGGCACCGCGGGCGGCTCATAACCGCGGGTCCCGGCTGCCAGCCGGTTTGCCAGCGGCCGCGGCTCGCTCCCGTCGGTCAAGGCCGCGCGCGCTGGTCCTGCGCGTCGCCCGAGATAAGCAGGATGACAGCGTACGCGCCGACGGCGACGCCGGCCGCGGTGGCCATGCTCATGGATGCGCCGTTGCTTGCGGTTCCGACGAAGCTTGCACCGCTGAGCCCAGCGACCACGATAGCGAGCAACCCAGCAACTGCTGCCGCGATCAGCGGCGCGCGGCGGACCAGCACCGCCCGCAGCAGAGCCGCCACTGCCGAGACCACCAGGAGGAGGCCAAGCAGGGCGTGAATGGAAAGCCCGACCGGGCCCGCCGAGACAGCGCGGCCGAACCCGACGGTGAGATTGGCGCCGTGGTCGGATGCCGGCAGGTGGCCGTAGAGGTTGACCCAGACGCCCAGGCCGTACTCGATCAGCAAGGCCACCACCGCCGCGAAGCTGTTGATACGCAGTCCGCGTATCCATGCGGCAGAGCGGACTGCCGTGCTCGTGCTGGTGACGGCGCTCACAGCATGACCTTTCCGCCTGAAACGTCGAGCGTCGCTCCGGTGATCCACGCTGATGCATCCGAGGCCAGGAACAGCGCCGCAGCGGCGACATCCCCGGGCTGGCCCAGGCGGCCCAGTGGGAAGCTGCGACCGAGCGCGTCGCGCTGATCCTGCGTCATCGCGGCGCGCATCCGGTCGTTCTCGGTCGCCGACGGGGCAAGGCAGTTGAGCCGTACGCCGCGATCTGCGTATTCAGCGGCGAGATGCCGCGTCAGGGCGACGACGCCAGCCTTTGCCGCGGCGTAGGCCGCGGCGGACCCGGCTGGCTGCCGGGCGGCCGAGGACGCCATGGTGACGATCACCCCGTGGTTCCGCTCGACCATCTGTGGCAGGAACGCCCTGATGGTCAGGAACGCGGATGTGAGGTCGCACGCCAGGACCTCGTTCCAGTGCGCCGGGGTTTCCTGCACGGTGGGGACCGGCATACCGTTGCCGCCGGCAAAGGCCGCCACGATGTCGGCGGGGCCGAAATGCTCGGTCACCAAGGCGGCCACGCCCTCGACCTCATCCGGCACCGTGCAGTCGGCGGCGGTCCAGATGGCCCGGCCGCCGCGGCTCTCTATGCCGTGCGCCACTGCCCTCAGCGCCTGAATGTCGCGGCCGACGATCGCCACCGCGCAGCCGTTCGCCGCCAGGGCGGCCGCCGTTGCCGCGCCGATTCCTCTCGATCCGCCGGTCACGATCGCTACCTTGCCGGCCAGGTCAGGGTAGGTGGCGGCGGTAGCGGCGGGGGTAGCCGCGGTTGTCGGCCATGTCGTGTAGTCGCTCATGGCAGTAACCTTAGCCACCTAAGGCTTAGAT
>JASHTT010000392.1 GCA_030040415.1 Streptosporangiaceae bacterium
CGCGGTGCACTACAACGGGTACTCGTGGCACAGCTCTGAGCTGCCATTCGAGGTAGCCGCCAACGGCATCACGGGCCTAGTGAGCGCGTCATCGCCGAGCAACATCTGGGCGCTCGCGCTGAAGTTCCCTGCCGTCGGAGCACTCCACTACAACGGCAAGAGCTGGCAGCTCGTCCTGATCCCGTCGAGCGTAATGCCACTCGGTCAGGCCTCTTACACCGAGCAGATCCTCGCCCAGGGTCCGGCAACCGCGTGGGTCACCGTGTACACGTTTCTGCAGAAGGATGGCAAGCAGATCCCGGGTCCGGTCGCGCTGCTGCACTACAGCGGGAAGGCATGGGTCAAGACCACCGGCAAGCTTCCGGCCGGCTCGCTGACCGGTGCCATCGCTTCCGATGGCGATGGCGGCCTGTGGATGGCCGCCGAGAGCCCGGCGGCGGTCCCCATGCTGCTGCACTACGCGGGCGGAAAGTGGACCACCGCCAAGGCGCCGGCTAGTTCCCGCGGAGCGCTGGAGATCAACGCGATCTGCCTCGTCCCAGGTTCTAAGTCGCTGTTCGGCGTCGCCGACCTCGGGCCGGGCTTCGCGTCCGACAACGGCGCTGCGATCCTGCGGTACGCCTCTTGACACCCAGGTGCCCGAAGATCACCCGAAGCGAGTGAGGGCGCCGCGCTGGACCGCGGGCATGTAGCCGGCATCCAAGGAGCTGCGGAACGGCTGGTCCACGATCGCAACTGCCCCTGGAGTCCGGTCCCACGTCGAAGCGCAGATGGAGGATTCATGACAACTACCGCCGAGCGCAGCCAGATCGGCGACGTCGCCGGCGACGAGGTGCTCGCCGCGCTCATGGGCAACCGCGAGGACGACGACGAGCCGATGATCTCGCACCCGCTGCTGCTCGCCGCGCTAATGCGCCGCCGCGGCGGACGGCACGAGCACCTCATCGACCACCCACTCCTGCTCGCCGCGCTGATGCGCCACCACCACGAAGACGACGACGAGCCGATGATCTCGCACCCGCTGCTGCTCGCCGCGCTGATGCGCCGCCGCGGCGGACGGCACGAGCACTTCATCGACCACCCACTCCTGCTCGCCGCGCTGATGCGCCGCCGCGGCGGACGGCACGAGCACTTCATCGACCACCCCGTCCTGCTTGCCGCGCTGATGCGGCACGGTCACGAGGAGCATGACGGCTTCATGGATCATCCGCTCATGCTCGCCGCCCTCACGCGGTAACACCTGCTCAGGCAGGCCATCCGGGGAAGTTCTGAAACAGCGACATCACCCAGGGGGAACGGAAGCACATGGCAGGTGAATCATCAAGGGAGCCGAGCGCGGAGCAGGTCGAGTCGCTGATCGATGAACTCATCGGCGACATCCTCAGCGAGACGCGCACGAGCTCCGGGTCCGCCATGCGAGGCATGGCCACCGCGGGTGCCATCTACGAGAGCGCATTCGGGTCGGCCGCAGCGGGAACACGCACTTCGGTACTGGAGCGGCTCATCCTCGCTGAGGCGTTCGCGTCCGAACTGGCGGAAGCCCTGGCACCAGCGCTTGCCGAGCAACTTGCCCCTCGGCTGATAACCGCGCTTGACCAGTACGTGGCCGACGGATCAGCTACCGCCAAGAAGCCGGCGTCGTCGTCCCGCTCAGGCAGTCAGGCCAGGAAAACCGAGGCAAAGTGACTACCCCCGCGCGGGCCGCGGGTCGGCAGGGAACTCGGCCGGGAAGTCCTGGTCGAAGTCTGCCGACCGGCTGACCGTGGCCCAGGCATCCGCCTCCGCGATCTGCCTGCGCGAGTAGTTCTGGGCCATTTCGACAGCTCCCGCCCCGAGCAGGAGATGCAGCGGCAAGTCGTGCCGTTGCACCATGCGGACCAGGATCTCTGCGCCGCGCTCGGGGTCACCGGGAGCGGTTGCACTGTCCCGGTAGCGCGTCATCGTGCCGACCGTCTGCTCATACTCCGCAGGAATGTCCAGCACTTGCATGGACGCACCAGCCCAGTCGGTCGCAAACCCGCCGGGCTCCACCACCAGGTACCTGATCCCGAGCGGCGCCGTCTCAGCTGCCAGCACGCGCGTGAGGCCGTCCACGGCGAACTTGGCCGCCTGGTACGAGCCGATCCCGGCCGAGCCGCCAACCCGGCCGCCGATCGAAGAGAACTGGATGATCGTGCCGCCACCGAGGCTCCGCAGCACCGGGAGCGCCACCCGGCAGACGTTGTACACACCCCAGAAGTTTGTGTCGAACTGCCGCCGGAAGTCATCCTCGGGGCCTGTCTCGACGGGTGCGACGTTGGCGTAGCCGGCATTGTTGACGACCACGTCAACGCGGCCGAACCGGTCAAGCGCTGATTCGAAAGCGGACGCGACCGCGCCCGGATCGGTCACGTCCAGATCCACTCCCAGAGCCCTGCCGGGGTACTGCTCAGCCAGGTCGGCCACCTGCGCACTGTTGCGGGCAGTAGCCACCACCCGATCACCGGCGGCGAGCGCCGCACCGGCCAGCGCTCGGCCGAATCCGCGCGACGAACCGGTGATCAACCATGTCAGCTCGGTCACGTCACCAGTGAATCACCGCCTCCTTCCGCGCCAGGGAACTGGGCCGCGACGGCTTCTTGACAACTTGTTAGCTGACCTCGAATCAACCATTCATTACCATCACAAACAACGACACTTCGGCCCAAGCAGCCGAGGTGACAAGGACCCCGAAGACCGAGGAGACCCCCGTGAAGTTCATCGTTGCCGCGGCCAGCGCGCTTGTGCTGGCCGTCATCGGCCTGACGGCGGCATACGCCGCGGCCGGCACCCGCCCCCCGGCGACAGAGCAATTCGAGGCGATGTCAACCAATCCCGTCTCGGCCGTCGCAACGCTGATCGCACGCGGGCCGCTCAGCATCGGCGGCACGGTCAACCTGCAAACCGGCCGTGCTGTGCTGCCCGGCGGCAAGCTCACCCTCGCCCATCACCAGGTCCACAGCACCAGCACATCAAGCAAGACGACCTGCCTCACAACTCTCACGTCGTCGGGCACCTACCGGATAACCGGGGGCACCGGCCGCTACGCCCGCGTGAGCGGCCACGGACACTACAGCCTGACGGCCTACGCGTATGTCGCTAAGGCGGACGGCAAGTGCGCGACGAAGGTCGCCCCGTACGCCCAGGAAATCCTGCTCACCGCGTCCGGGCCGATCCAGCAGTGAGCTAAGGACAAAGCTGGTCGGCCACGATCTGCCGGAGCATCCGCCGCCCGAGCTCAGAGTACGCAGGATTGCTGACCGCGTAATAGGGGACCAGGGCGACTGCCTGGCTGATCGCGATCCCCCGGCCTCGGCGCCAGGTGTCGTCATCAGTGCCGACCAGCTCGCGGAAGACCGAACGCCCGGCCTGGCCGAATGCGCTCCAGGCCGGGTTGAGGTCGTTGGCGGGGTCCCCGAGGCCCGCCGCGCCGAAGTCGATCACAGCGCGCAGTCGCCCCCCTTTGACCAGCAAGTTCGGCGGTACCAGATCGCCGTGGATCCACGAGCACGTGCCATCCCACGCAAGGCCGTGCACAGCATCCTCCCAGGCGGCCGTCACCGCCGTGCCATCGATGATGTCCCCGCACCGGGCGATCCAGTCACGGACGTCCGCATCCTGCTCGCCCAGCGGACGCCGCCCGGCGAGAGGCGTTTCAGCGTCGCCCGGGCGCAGAGCGTTGCTGCGCAACTCGACGACGAACTGCGCCAGGTCGGCGGCCGCCTGGCGTTCGTCGCCGATGCGCCCCGGCGCGTAGGTCTGGCCGTCGATCCACCGGAAGATCGCCCACGAGAATGGGTACTCGCTGGTCGGCGTGCCCTTGCCGACAGGTTCTGGCACCTGCAGCGTCAGCCCCGGCGCCAGCACAGGCAGCAACTCGCACTCCCGCTCCAGGTCCTTCGCCCATCGCTGAACCCGGGGCAGCCGAACTGACAAGTCATCACCCAGCCGGTAGATGGCGTTGACAGTGCCCGTCGACGCGAACTCAGTCACCGGAAGATCGCTCAAGTGCGGGAACTGCCCGGCCACCAGGCGGCCGACAAGATCGACGTCAATGTCGACCTCGTCGCCATGCAACCTCATCCGCTGCTCCCACCACCTTGGCCGGCTGGCGTCCGCATCGTACGGGCAGCGAGCCGAGACGCAAACTCATTTAGAAGGCACGGAGAACCCTTGACGGCGCCATTCGTTCACGGTTTGTTCCCGAATTGTTGGCTAGCTCACTTGCCCTCGAAGTTGTGAAATCGACGCAATCGCGGTCGACCCGTAGCCGAAATCACCGCTGCCCTGGGGGGGTGCCATGCGCGCAACAGTGACCCGCGTCGGTGTGCTCGTGATCTCGGCGGCCGCGCTGGTAGCCGCGGCGACGGGCACGGGCACGGCCGCTTCCGGTCCCGCCAGGCCGGCCAAGTCAGGCCACTGGACCCAGGCCACGGCGGCCGGGCAGCAGGACTTCGCCGATATTGGCCTGGTCAGGGGCACGAACGGGGTGCTGCACGTCATCTGGACGAGCAGCACAATCGACACGGCCTCCATTTATGACACGCCGATCAAGGCCGACGGTGCGGTCGGCAAGTCGGTGGTCATCACCGCGCACCTGCTGGCCGCGAGCTACCCAGACGCCACGTCGTGGTCGGGAACGTTGCACGCGTTCTGGAACCAGACCTCAAAGGCGGGCAAGCTCTTCACCGGCACTGCCATCGCGACCTGGCCTGCTGGCGGCAAGCACTGGGATCCGATAACGGGCGTGTCGCCGGCCATCAACGACGGGTGGGGCGACAGCATCGCGGCGACAACCGGCGCTGACGGTAAACCATGGGTGGCTTTCAACATCGGCGGCGGATTCGAAGTATCGCACTATGGTCACGCCAAGAACGAGATCCATATCGCAGGCTGCTGCGTCTATAACCCGGGCATCGGCTCGGACGGCCACACCGGCGCAACGTGGCTCACCTGGTACGCCTCGATCCCCGGCCACAAAGCTGGCGTTTACGTTCAGCAGCTCAACCAGAATGGCGCCAAGATCGGTACCGCGGTGCGCCTCCCGGATTCAGACACCGACGGCGACGGCAGCCAGCGGACCACCGCCACCGGCCTTGGCCCGGGCAGAACAGGTGTCTACGTCAGCTATCTCGTCGGTTACCCGGGGGTTAAGCGCGTCGACGTGGTCCGGCTCGGCACCCGAACGCCCGTCGTCGTCGCCAAGGTGAACGGGGCAAGCGGAACCACGCTGGCGGCCGACCCCGATGGCCGCCTCTGGGTTGCCTGGTACTACGGTTCCGGCCTGTATGTCCGCCGCGCCGCGGCGGGCGATGGCCATTTCGGCGCCGTGCAGCGAGTACCGCTCCCGACCGGAGCCACCGCCTTGTGGGCGGTCTATATGAACGCGCAAGCTAGCCGACTCGACGTGCTCGCCCTGCTCACCGTGGACGGCAAGACGGCCTTCTGGGCAACCCAGGTCCCGCCCTCCTCATGACCTGACCGGCCGTTGCTCAAAGCGCTCCGACCCGCACTTCGGGCAGGCGCGGAAAGCCGCCGATTGCTGGCCGGCGGCCATGCTCGCCTGAACCTCGGTATTGAGTTCCGACCAGTCCACGGAGTCGCCTGGGCCGCCTCGTACGGTCGGCCGCCGGGACATCTCCGCGACAGTGAACGAGGAGATCCCCTGGACGTGCCGCCGGGCGAACTGACGGGGCACCTGCCAGGCAGTCCCGCAGTCAGCGCACGTCCTCTCGTAGGTACGCGCTTGCCAGGGAAAACGCATGCCGTTCTCACGTTTCCGCACTCGGTCGTCCTAACCGCGCACCGTACCACCGGATGGCATTAGCCGAGTCTTCCAGCGACGCGACCCGGCGACCTGTGATTCAGCGGCCGGGCAGGGAACATGTCCAGGTAGCCGCGGCTACGCGATCTTGGCGACAGGCCTGACCGCGGCCCAGGACCGGGGCTATCTGGGTATCGGGGGGAAACGGGATGAAAGCATTGCACGCGCGAGGGCGGCCGCTGCGATGATCAACCGCCTTGCCATCTTCGGGGCCACCGGTGACCTGACCGCGCGGTACTTGCTGCCAGCGATCGCCGCGCTGCGTGCCGCCGGCGAGGTTGGCGACGCATTCCAGCTGATCGGCGCGGGGCGCGACGACTGGTCCAGTTCAGAGTTTCGCGACTGGGCGGCCGCCCAGCTCGCCCGGCACGCCCCGCGCCTGCCCGACGCCGTCCGGGCCGCGGTCGCATCGGCGGCCAGCTACCAGCAGGCGGACGTCACCGACCGGACGGCCGTCGCCCGCGTCATCGCCGGGGATGAGCCTGTTGCCTGCTACCTGGCTCTCCCGCCAGCCGTGTTCCCGGGCGCGGTGTCGGCGCTGCACGACGCGGGCCTGCCGGCCGGCAGCCGGATCGTGCTCGAGAAGCCGTTCGGCGAGGACCTGCCCAGCGCGATCGAGCTCAACCACCTGCTCGCCGAAACCCTCCCCGAGCAGGCCGTCTTCCGCGTCGACCACTTCCTGGCCATGACAACAGTGCAGAACCTGCTCGGCACGAGGCTAGTCAACCGGGTATTCGAGCCAATCTGGAACAGCGCCCACGTCGCCGAGGTGGACATCGTCTGGGACGAGTCGCTCGCGCTGGAGGGCCGGGCCAGCTACTACGACGGCGTCGGAGCCCTGAAGGACATGCTGCAAAACCACCTGCTGCAGCTGCTGTGCCTGGTAGCGATGGAGCCTCCCATCAGTCTCAGCGAGCGGGACCTGCGCGACCGCAAGGTCGACGTCCTGCGCTCGGTCAGGCCCCTCGCTGGCGAAGAGACTGCCCGGCGTACGCGGCGCGGCCAGTACACGGCCGGCCGCATCGGCGACCGCGCCGTCCCCGCCTATACCGACGAAGACGGAGTCGATCCCGCCCACCACACCGAGACCTTCGCCGAGATTGAACTGAGGCTGGATAACTGGCGCTGGCCGGACACCGTGTTCCGGCTCCAGACCGGCAAGGCTCTCCGGCGGGACCGCAAGGAAGTCGCTGTCCGCTTCCGTCACGTGCCGCACCTGCCGTTCGCGCACCGCGGCGACGAGGCGCCCAACCTGCTGAGGTTCGGGCTCGACCCGGAGAACGTCAGCCTCGAGCTGACCGGCGTCGGCCCGCGCCTCCGCACTCTCTCGCCCATGTCGCTGGACGCTGAGCTCGAGGCGTCCGACTTGCCGGCCTACGGACAGCTACTGCATTCGGTGCTCAGCGGTGACAGCGCGCTGGCCATCCGCGGCGACGAAGCCGAAGAGTCCTGGCGCGTCGTGAGCCCGGTACTCGAGGCCTGGGCAAAAGACGCCGTACCGCTCCAGGAGTACCCTGCCGGTTCGGCCGGGCCAACTCGATGACACAGTCCCGCGACCAGCTGCGCAGCCAGCGGCTGCGCCTGATCAACCACCAGGGCGACGCACTGCGCCTGGGCATGAACTGGACAGAGGAGGATCTCGGCAAGCCCCAAGTGCTCATCGACAGCGCTTACGGCCATGGCCACCCTGGCACGTTCCATTTCAGGGAACTGATCGAAGAGGTCAGCAATGGCGTCTTCGAGGCGGGCGGCAAACCCGGTGTCTTTGCCGTCAGCGACATCTGCGACGGAGTAGTGCAGGCGACCAGCGGCATGAGCTACTCGCTGGTCTCGCGCGACATCATGGCCGCGATGGTCGAGATCCATGCGCTCGGGCACCCGCATGACGGCATGGCGCTGATATCAGGTAACGACAAGTCGGTGCCCGCGCACCTGCTCGCGATCGCCCGCTGCGACATACCCGCCATCCACCTGCCCGGTGGCACGCAACTCAATGCGCCCGACTACGTCACTTCGAACAAGCTCTGGTCGATGGGCGCTGAGGTGGAGCGCGGCGAGATGCCGGCGCAGGACTTCGAGCTCGCACAGCGCGGAGCATGCCCGACCTGCGGAGCCTGTCAGTTTATGGGCAGCGCAAGCACCGGCCAGGTGCTCGCCGAGGCGCTCGGCCTGGCGCTGCCCGGCTCCGCGCTGGTCCCCGCCCCGCTGACCAAGCTGCTCCGTTACGCCCGGGCCACCGGCAAGCAGCTGCTACCGCTGATCGACGCGGGCCTGAACGCGCGCAAGATCCTCACCCGGGACGCGTTCGAGAACGCGATCATCCTGCACGCCGCGACGGGCGGCTCCACCAACGCGCTGCTGCACCTGCCGGTCATCGCACGCGAGGCCGGTGTGAACATCGGCATCGACGACTTCGACCGCATCCACCGCCGGGTGCCGGTGGTGGCCAACGTGAAGACGACGGGACGGTACCCGGTCGAGTACTTCTGGTACGCCGGCGGAGTGCCCGCGGTCATGCTGGAACTACGGGAGATGATGCACCTGGATGTGCTCACCGTCACCGGCAAGACGCTCGGCGCGAACCTGGAGGAGATCGAGGCCAGCCCGTTCTTCATGGCCGAGCGCCTCGGCTACCTCAAGAACGTCAAGGTCGCCAGGGACGAGATCATCCGGCCTCGCGACGACCCCTTCGGCACCGACGGCGGCGTGGCTGTGCTGTACGGCAACCTGGCGCCGGATGGAGCCATGATCAAGACGTTCTCGGTGCCGAGGGAGATGCACGTGCACACCGGCCCGGCGAGGGTGTTCGACTTCGAGGAGGAGGCGGTGCACGCCCTTGTCCAGCGGCAGGTCACGGCGGGCGACGTGCTGGTGATCCGGTACGAAGGACCGCGCGCCAACGGCATGCCCGAGATGTACTACGCGGCGGCCATCCTGTCCGCCGATCCGGTTCTGAACACGACCACGGCCATCGTGACCGACGGCCGCTACTCCGGAGCCATGCGCGGACCGTGTATCGGCCATGTGGCGCCGGAAGCCCTCGAGGGCGGCCCCATCGCGCTGGTGGAGGACGGCGACCTCATCTCGATCGACGTGCCCCGGCGACGGCTCGACATCGTCGGAACCGGCGGCGAGACGCGTAACCCTGAGGAGGTCGATGACGTGCTCGCCGAGCGCCGGCGGATCTGGCGGTCCCCCCGGCCCCGGCACGAGACCGGCATCCTCTCGCTGTACTCACGGGTGGCACGCGCAGCAGCAGAAGGCGCGTCCATCACCTAGCGGCCAGCACCTCGACACCATCCCTCGCAGCGAAGGCGGCAAGACAATGGCACACACCGGAGCCGGCCAGACGGTCGTCATCGCCGACTATGACTACGGTGACGTCGACATCGAGCGCGCGATCGTCGAGGCGGCGGGGCTGCGCTTGGAAGCCGAGCACTGCAAGACCGAGGAAGACGTGGCGCGCGCCGCGCACGACGCGGACGCGATCAACGCCCAGTACGCCACCGTCGGCCCCAGGGCGATCGGCGCGATGACCCGGTGCCAGGTGATCGCGCGCTACGGCACTGGCGTCGACATCGTCGACGTGGACGCT
>JASHTT010000393.1 GCA_030040415.1 Streptosporangiaceae bacterium
ACAACGGGGACGGCCAGCTCGGCATCGGCAGTTCGGCCACGCAGTACAGCGACGTACCGGTCCGGGTGCAAGTGCCGAGCGGCGTCACGGTGACGGGCATCGCCGCCTGCCAGAACGGCAGCCTCGCGCTGACCAGCAAGGGCAGCGTGCTGGCCTGGGGTGACGACACATTTGGCGAACTCGGCAACGGCGTGGAGTCCGCGACTCCTTACTACCTGCCCGTCAGCACCAAACTGCCGCCGGGCGCAGCCGCTGCCGTGGTCTCGTGCGGCCCGGAAGCGAACGTCGGCCTAGCGATCGAGCGCTAACCGCCGCAGCCGCAAGATCCGCCGCAGCAACCGCCGCCCGAGCTGGCCGGCGACGACGCGCTGGCCCGGCCGCCGACCGCGACGGTGGACAGCAGCTTCACGGTGTCGTCGTGGCCGTGCGGGCACGTCGCGGGATCCGACGCCTGGCTCATCGGCCGGGTCTGCTCGAAAGTGTCACCGCATGCGCGGCACCTGTACTCATATCGCGGCACAAGGTCACTCTACCGCCGCCTGCGCTGTGCCCTGCTGATCAAAATCCGTTGACAGCGACGCCGCGGGTGCTGGGACGATTTGGCGCTGGCGTCAGCGAGACAGAAGCAGCTGCGCGCCGTGATCGGCAGGTGGAGTAAGTGCGGCGGTTGTTTGCATGGGACCGGGACTTCGCGGTGTTCTTCTGCACCCAGGGAGTCTCGAACATCGGCGACGCCGCGTGGAGCGTGCTGATCCCGCTGTACGTCCTGCAGTTGACGCACAACCCCCTCCAGGTCAGCGCCATAGCCGTGATCGAGGTCGTCGCGTACTCAGTGCTGCGGATCCCGTTCGGGGCACTCGCGGATAGACGCGAGGGCAGGCGCCTGATGATCGTCGGCGACATCGCCAGGACGCTGCTGACCCTCGCCATCCCGCTGGCCGCCGCGCTGCACGGGCCAACGCTCATGGTGATCTATGCCGTCATAGTCCCGATCGAGGCCTTCTCAGCGCTGTTCGAGTCAGCTGCCGGGGCTGCCGTCCCCATGCTGGTGGCCGCGGATGACCTTGGCAAGGCGTATGCCTGGCAGGAGAGCCTTGAGTCGATGGCATGGGTGATCGGCCCGCCGGCCGGCGGGCTGCTCGCCGCCATCGCGGGAACTGGACGAGCGCTCGGTCTGGACTCGGCCAGCTTCGTCGTGTCCATCCTCGGGCTCGTGGCGGTCAGGAAGCGATTCGAGGCGGCACCGGATGCCGCCGACGAGGGACTCTGGATCTCGATGAAGTCAGGCCTGCAGCTCATGCTCACCGACCGCATACTCAGGCGTGACCAGCTCATCTGGAGCCTGTACATGGTGGCGGGCAGCGGCATCGTGCTGGGCCTGGTCTATGTCGGCACAGACGGCGGCAGGTCACACGCCCTGCTCGCCACGCTGGCCGTGGCGGCGTACGCAGCGGGTTCGGCTGTTGGCACGCTGCTCGCCGGGAGGCTGCAGGCCGTCGGTAACCTGTGGCTGGCGATAGCGGCCGGGCTCGGCGTGGCCGCGGTCGGTGCTTGCCTGGTTGCGCTGTCGGCCGCACCTGCGGTGCTCGCTGGCGCGATGCTGTTCGGGCTTGGGGAGGGTTTCGTTCTCGTGTTCCATCTGACGGTGCGAGGGAAGGCCACGCCAGAGGGGTTCTTCGGCCGGATCACGGGGATCGGCGGAGTGCTCGGTCAGGTCACCACCGGGCTGAGCATGCTCTGGCTCGGGCTCGTGCTCCGGTTCTCCGGCGGACGCAGCGCGTTCGCCGTTCTCGGCGGCGCTGTCTTCGTTCTCGCGATAGCGGTCGCGGTCGCCCCGAAACCCGACGTAGGCCGGGGTTAGTCAGCCGCGGACAGGCTCGCGCTGTCGGAGATCGCCACCTCTGGCGTCTCGGTGCTCGGCTCGGTGTAGATGAACTGGCGGCCGCGCAGCAGCGAGACCAGGGCACCGAGCACGCACATGCCGATAGCCGCGCCGAACACGATGCCGAGGCCGTGGTGGAACGGGCCGGAGATCAGGTGCGGGAAGAATTGCCTGCCCGTCAGCAGCGCCACGTTCCTGGCAGGCAGCTTAGCCAGCACGCCGTACGGGGCCAGCAGGCTCTTCATCGGGTTGTAGCCGAGCATCGCCGAGAACAGGGTGCTCACTGGCGGCAGGCTGGCGATGTGCGCGGCGACCGCCGCGGGCACACCCTGGGCGCGCAGGCCGCTGCTGAGCGTCCGGGGCAGGGTGTCGGCGAGCCCGGCGATCATCAGCGAGAAGAAGATCCCGATCGACAGCGACATGCCTGAATTCATGAACACCGAGCGCATGCCGGAAGCCGCGCCGCGGTGCCTGGCCGGCACGCTGCTCATGATCGACGACGTGTTCGGCGAGGCGAACAGCCCCGAGCCGACGCCGTTGCAGAAGATGATCGCCGCGAAGGCCGGGTAGGGGAAGTCGATCGGCAGCAGCATGAGCCCGGTGAAGCCGCAGGCCGCGACCAGCAAGCCGGCCGTGGCGAACGGCCGCGATCCGAAGCGGTCCGACAGGTAGCCCGATAGCGGCCCGGCGAGCAGGAAGCCCGCGGTCAGCGGCAGCATGTAGATGCCGGCCCACAGCGGCGTGACGGTGAAGTCGTAGCCATGCAGCGGCAGCCAGATGCCTGCAAGCCAGATCACCAGCATGAACTGCAGGCCGCCGCGGGCGATCGAGCTCATCAGGCTGGCAGCATTACCGGCGGCGAAGGCCCTGATGCGGAACAGGCCCAT